>NZ_CAPG01000038.1:0-211859 GCF_000321185.1 Bacillus sp. AP8 | reverse complement strand
AAAAGAAAGAGGGTGTTCCAGATGCAGAGCTTCTGGAACACCCTCTTATTCGGTAGATTAATATCCCCAAACCAATGCAAAAATTGATCCAAGAATTGTAACCAATCCAACGAATACAGCATAGGCGATATTGATGTATAAATCTTTTTTATCATCAGATTCACCGATATGCATGAATAAGAATAATTGTAAACTTGCCTGAATTACAGCAGTTACAAGTAAAATTGCCATCTCAGCTGCGTACGAAAGGTCAAGAGTAATAACTGAGAAAGCGGCAAGTGTTAAAATAATTGAAGACAAGAAACCTATTACATGAGCTCTTGGAAATAACTTCGCCATCTTACATCAGTCCTTTCAAATATACAAAGCTAAAGATGAAAATCCATACAACATCTAGAAAATGCCAGTAAAGAGAGAAGATAAAGGCTTTATTGGCAGTGCGAGCATTAATTCCTTGTTTCGCAAATTGCATTAAAATAGCAATTCCCCAGAATAAACCGAATGTTACGTGTCCTCCATGTGTACCAAGTGTTAATAATAAGCTTGATGTAAATCCACTTGTTGTTATTGCAGCACCTTCATGTACATAGTGGAAAAACTCATATACTTCTATACCGACGAACGCTGCGCCAAGAACTAAAGTAATAGCAAGCATATTCATCATTGCTTTCTTCATGCCCATACGCATAGCATGAATGGCAATACCAATTGTAAAACTACTTGTTAAGAGAATGAAAGTTTCCCAAAGTACCCCAGAAATTTTGAAAATTTCTTCTCCAGTAGGACCAGAGCCAGTACGATTTTGCATAATAAAGTATACAGTAAATAGAGTAGCGAAAAGAACAATTTCCGCACCTAGGAAAATCCAAAAACCAAAAATCTTCAAGCGATTTTCTTCTGTACTATATTCAAGTGGTAGAGAGGTATCTATTTTCATTACTTATCACCTCGCAATAATTTGCTTTCGATTTCCTCAATTTCTTTGACTTTCACATGATATCCATGATCTTTGCTGAATGAACGTGCAAATAAACAGAATGGAATTGGAATAGCAAAGATAATTGCTGGAATCCACCAACTAAAAATTAAACAGAATGAAGCACCTGTGAAAGCCATTGCCATAACAAAAGGTACAAAGCTGTTACTTGGCATATGAATTTCTTCATTAGGCCCATCTGCAAATAATTTATGTTTACCTTTTTTATGATCCCACCATGCTTCAACACTATTAATTGTTGGTACTCTAGCAAAGTTATAGAAAGGAACTGGCATGCCTGTGCTCCATTCTAGTGTTCTAGCATTCCATGGATCAGCTTTCGTTAAACGTGGCTCGTAACGAATGCTCCAGTAGATTCCGTATACTAGAATTAGGAAACCAACTGTTAAACCAAGTGCACCGATGAAAGATAGCAATTGTAAAGGACCGTATCCTGTTTCCGCTGAGTAAGTACTCATACGACGTGTTGCACCATTTAATCCTAAGAAGAATAATGGTAAGAATGTTACGTTGAAGAAAATGGCGATAAACCAAAATGCAGTTTTTCCAAGTTTTTCGTTCAGTTTGAAACCAAACAATAATGGCCACCAGTAGTACATACCAGCTAAAACAGCGAATACTGTACCAGGAATCAATACATAATGGAAATGAGCTACTAAGAATAGCGTATTATGATATTGATAATCTGCACTTGCCATTGCTAATGCAACTCCAGTTATTCCTCCAAGTGTGAAGATCGGAATGAAGGCTAATGAGTATAGCATTGGCGTCGTAATTTCAATCTTACCTTTATAAAGTGTTGCTAACCAGTTAAAGATTTTTACACCGGTAGGTACTGCGATTAACATTGTTGTAATCGAGAAGAATGAGTTAACCAGTGCTCCTTGACCCATTGTATAGAAATGGTGAACCCATACAGTGAATGATAGAAGTGAAATGGCAACCATACTAATAACCATCGATTTATAACCATACAGGTTTTTTCTAGCGAAAGTTGAAATAACTTCACTGAAAATACCGAATGCAGGCAAGATAACGATATAAACTTCAGGGTGACCCCATACCCAGAAAAGGTTGGCCCAAAGCATATCCATACCGCCATCAGTCATTGTAAAGAATTGAGTTCCAAATAAACGGTCAAACATCATCATAGCTAATGCAACTGTTAGAACAGGGAAAGCGAAAAGGATAATGATACATGTAATTAAAATAGACCATGTAAACATTGGCATTTTCATTAATGTCATACCAGGTGCACGCATTTTAAGGATTGTAGTGATAAAGTTAACACCGGTTATCATCGTACCAAGACCAGAAATTTGCAGTGATAAACTATAATAGTTTGTTCCTACTGTCGGACTGAACTGCTCACTTGCTAGTGGGAAATAAGAAGTCCATCCAGCATCAGGAGATCCACCGAAAATAAATGAAACATTTAATAATATACATCCAGCAACGAATAGCCAGAAGCTTACAGCATTTAAATATGGAAATGCAACGTCACGTGCACCAATTTGTAAAGGAATAACGATATTCATTAGTCCGATAACGAATGGCATTGCCATAAAGATAATCATAACTAAGCCGTGTGTTGTAAAAATTTCATTATAATGTTGAGGATCTAACAGTCCATTTTCAGGAATTGCTGTTTGAGCTCTCATCATTATTGCATCTACTCCACCACGGAACAACATAATTAATGCAACAAAAATGTACATAATGCCGATTCGTTTATGATCGACGGTTGTAAGCCATTCATCTTTCAACCAGCGCCATTTTTTAAAATAGGTGAGTCCAGCAACTACTGCTATACCGCCAATTACAATACTAATCGTTGCTGCGATAATAAATGGATCACCGTGTAAAAAAAGAAAATAATCTTCCCATTTCACATTCACTTTGAGTAGCTCCTTTCTTAAAAGCTGTATTTTGGTGATACTTTTGATATGAAACAATCATTTTAATGTTCTGAATGATCTTGTGAATCCATGTCCATATCTTCAGGCATATCAGTATCTTCACTATCACCATGATTATGTGATGAATTTCTTCCTTCTGGAGGAGGGCTAAAATCTAAGTGAGTAGAAGAATAAGATTGTCTACCGACAAAGTCTGTATCTAGTAATTTATTAAATTTCTTTTCTGTAAGTTTAGGTTCATTCTCTTTTACATCTTGAACCCATTGGTCAAAATCTTTAGCTGTCATAGATAATGCTTCGAAATGCATTTTTGCAAAACCTTTACCTGTAAAGCTAGAGTTTTTACCTTCCATTGACATCGGAGTTTCTGCAACATAAGTTACTTTGGTAACCATGTCACTCATTCCGTATTTTTGTCCACCAAGTTGTGGAATCCATAAACTTGAAATTGGACCAAAAGAGTAGATACGGAATTCTACTGGACGGTCTATTGGCATATTCACATAGTTAACTGTTTCAATTCCTTCTTCAGGATAGCTAAAATGCCATTTCCAATCTGAAGATGCTGCGTAAATAACCAATGGTTTGTCATTTTCATAACCCTTTGGTGTACCTTCATGCTGATATGTTGTTTTAACTGTAATAACAGAAAGAAAAATTACGATTACGATTGGAATTGCAGTCCACGTAATTTCTAATGCTTTACTACCTTCCATATGTGGAGGCTCGTAATCCTTTGGTTGTTTTGAAGCTCTGTACTTAATTAACATAAAGGCGAATAATGCACAGACAATCGCTAATATTGCGAATAGGATTATTGCCGAAGTGTTGATGGTTTTAGACAACATTTCGGAAACTGGACCATTAGGTCTGAATACCACAGCTCTCTCACAACCAGAAAGTAAGACAGTTGCTAAGAGAAAAGAAGTGATGAGTGCCAATTTCGTTTTCATGCTTGTACCCCTTTCTTAAGTAATAATTATTCAATAATGAATTCCCCATTTAGAGAATGCAATAGCTACAATATAGATCTGTTCATTGTTAATGATCATAACTAAACATTGTTGATCGATGTTGTAACTATTTAGGTATAATGTTTCTCTATACTCATACCCCAAATTAAACTATATTAACTTCATTAAGAAATTACAAACAATTAGAATTTGTGACAATTTTACGAAGGGTATAATTGGGAAATATTAGTTGATTTTATTTACATTGTGAAAAGGTTAATAAGAGAAAATAGGTTAAAAATGTTAATTTAATAGTTATAAAGAAGTGCGTTTATTTTATCAGAATAAAATGTTTATTTTGAATTTTTGTATAAAAAACCTTGTTAAAACAATAGTTTAACAAGGTTTCGGATGGTGGATTAGAGTGAAAATGCTGAAAAGGATAATGGTTCTAAAATACTATCTCATTTAACTTGTGACAGCTTTTTGAATTTTAAATATTAGCAGAAAATACCTTACTACCATCTCCTGTTGGACTGAAATATGCAAGTAAAAAGGAATTTGTGTTATTTTCGTCAGTCTTTGTTGAAATTTTTTCTAACATAGTATGCTTGTACAAATCTCTTTCACTTAAATGAAGACTCATAAATTCAGTTCCAAGTACGTCTGGAGATTCAAAAATCTTCTTATAAATTTGCGCTTTTTCTTCTTTTGTTAAGATAGGCTCCCACCAGGTGCTTCTTGGTTTATACTTTTGACTTGCTAAATAATCATATTTCATCAGATCAATGATTCGATTATTTTCTTCAATATGAAGCTCTTTAAGAAAAAGTTGTAATCTTCTAAATAGATCTTCAAGTTGATGACCTATTTTTGACCAGCCTTTTTCTTCCCAAAATGAGCCGAAGTCCTGAAAAAAGTCGAATGGTGTAGGGAAGACCTTACCAGTTAAATAATGAATGGTTTTATCCATACGATGGTCATTCCAATATTTTTCTAATACGTCTTCTACTTGTTTAATTCTAATGATATCTTCAAATGATAAAACCTTATTAGCGACAATTTCATAAGGCGCATAGTCACTAAAAATATATCCATATTCTTTACTTTGAATTCTAAGACCTGTTCCTCTCAGCATTTTAAGAAAGCCTAATTGTAGCTCTTCTGGCTGTAAAGCAAAAACATCATTAAAGGTTTTCTTAAAGGAATCATAATTTTCTTCAGGTAAACCAGCAATTAAATCAAGATGCTGATCAATTTTACCACCTTCTTTAACCATGGTTACTGTTCGAGTTAGTTTTTCAAAATTTTGTTTTCTTTTTACTAGCTCATTTGTATAGTCATTCGTTGATTGTACGCCAATTTCAAAACGGAATAATCCAGCTGGAGCATTGTCATTTAAAAATTGAATAACCTCTGGTCTCATAATATCCGCAGTAATCTCAAATTGGAATACATTACCGGGTAAGTGCTCGTCAATCAAAAATTGAAACATTTCCATAGCATAGCTGCGGCTTATATTAAATGTACGATCAACAAATTTGATCGTTTTGGCTCCATTTTTCATTAAGAAGCGTATATCTTCTTTAATTGTTTCTCGATCAAAATATCTTACTCCAACTTCAATAGAGGATAAGCAAAATTGACAATTGAATGGACATCCTCTACTCGTCTCGATATACACTACTCGTTTAGATAAGCTTGCAAGGTCTTCGGAAAAACGATAAGGAGATGGAATTTCTTTTAAGTTAAGTTTTTCATTTGGAAGCTTCATTATTTTTTTGCCGTTTTCCATATACGCAATTCCGTTAATATTTGAAATATTTTCATTTCCATTCAAGTAGGTTAATAGCTGTTTAAATATCTTTTCACCTTCACCTATTACGAAATAGTCTACCGTTGGAATTTTTTCTATCCATTCTTCTACATCGTAAGAGACTTCAGGACCTCCAAATATAATTTTGATATTTGGATCGATTTTCTTTAATAGGTGAACAACTTTTATCGTTTCTTCAATATTCCAAATATAACAACTAAAACCGATGACATCAGGTTTTTTATTATATAAATCAGTTACGATATTAATAATAGGATCTTTGATTGTATATTCAGCTATTTCTACATCGTATTCAGGAGCAGCATATGCCTTAAGGTATCGTATTGACAAGCTAGTATGAATATATTTGGCATTCAATGTTGCGGCGATAATTTTCATATTATAGGTAGACTCCTTTCTGTGGCGAACTCGATAGTATTTTATCATAGTATAGTCTGAAACCTATATTATGAAACAATAAAGGATATTAGAATGTGGAAAGAAAGATGGAGCATATTGAAATAGAGTAGTAAAAATAATATGTGTCTTTTATATGAAATTTATTTCACTGCGACTTTTATAAAGGAATAGGTGAAACTTAGCAATAATAAGCAAGAAAATGGAAGTATAGCATTAAAGAAAATATCTTATTATACTCTATTTCGATAAAATGTAAATACTTAGGTATTTTTACTTATTTAAAAAGTAATTTTGGTTGACGAAATAAAAGGAAAATATAGTAAAATATATTTACAAAAAAGTAATAAATTGTAATAATCAAAATATAAATGTCGAATAAATATTGTATATTTTTGTAAGTTTAATAAACCTATCATGAGTGAAAATTTATACAGTTACTAACTACAAAATGTTTAACACCTCGAATAATCAACGGAAATGACGACTTTTCATACCTCTAGTATTAAAACAAACCAAAGACTTCGCTTAATAGAACAAAAATTCTTAAAAATATATTAATTTTTTCCGAATATACATACTTCATAATTCATTTTTATGAAATACATCATAAGAATGATGCTATATTGTCTTATTTCTAGAAGCATTCTTTTTGTGTGAGTAATTACCTATTTTTGTTTGTGGTGAAATGATGAATAAGGGAGGTGAATAGTAATGTGAAAATAAGAGGATTGAATCCCTTAAGCATTCCAGTCGAAACGATTGCTTAAGGGAAGGAACAGTTGGATATACCAACTTATTGTTAGTATATCCCTTTTTAGCGATTTATGGAAATAAATAATTTTTACTAAAAAGGAGGAAAGATAGTATGAGTAGTAGCGAAAGCTATTGTTTAAGTAAAGACACGATTAGCATTATACCGTATACGGATAATCATGGTAATTTGTATTCAATGGTGATTGAAGGTCAAAAAAAGTTATTGGTGAAAATGAGTCCATTAAAAATTTTGGAATATACACTCTTAATCTTTGGAGGAGATCTTCGAGGAGCTATAAATTCAACAAAATTTCATTTAGGAAGAAAAAATATGGTTCCCGTTAAAATTAGCGATGAAATAGGTTATTGGTTTCCTACATCATCCATGAAATCTAGAGAATGTGTATGGTTTGCGGAGCATCATGTAGAGAAAGTCAACAAAGTAAGCCAGAATCAAACAATGATATATTTTAGCCATGGACATACATTTCTTCTTAATATGAAGGAAAAGAGTATTGCAGTAAAAATAAACCGAGCAAGAGATTTAAGGTTAATAATAGAAAGAAAAAAGAAAAAGACTAATATCTATACAGAACAACCTAAATTTCAAATAATTAAGGATGAGTCAAAAAATAACTATACCATTAAAGAAGATAAATAAATAAGAAGGGGTTGTCTGGAAAATGATTTATTATCGCTTTTCAGGCGGCCCCTTCTTCTTTGAAAATTTCTTATGATATAGGTTTAACAAAAAAATGCTAAAAATCATGCAAAAGTTTTGAAAAAGGTATCTGTTTCAAAATGTTATTATAACTGTTTCATTTTTTAGTAAGCGTTTACATCAGTTTGTTTGTGGGTTTAAATTCAAAAATTTTCTATGTGTACCAATAAAAAATAAATATTTTTGATATTTGTCACAGATTTTTTATCCTATTTCTCATAAAATGGAGCAATAATCTATTTTTTTCGGAGTGTGTATTTTAGTTGTACGGCTGTCATTTATAGAAATAAAAAAGATATCCATATTTTAATGTTTGGAGGGGGAAATATGTCTTTATTACCACAAAAAAACGATCTTGGTTTTTTTGAGATTCGTTTAGAATCAATTGGGGGATTAGGTGCAAATTTAGCAGGGAAAATGCTGGCTGAGGCCGGAGTATTAGGGCTAGGATTAAATGGCTGTAATTTCTCATCTTATGGTTCAGAAAAAAAAGGCTCACCAGTAAAAAGTTTTATACGTTTTTGTGATTCAGATGTAGAAATACGTGATCACAGTCCAATTGAAGAACCACATGTTATTGGTGTTTTTCATGAAGCACTATATAAAATGGTTGATGTTTTGAATGGATTAAGATCCAATGGTGTTGTTCTTGTAAACTCGACAAGAGATTTTGAGACTGTAAAAAATGATCTTAATATGTCAAAAGGAACACTAGCTTTAGTTGATGCTTTAGGAATAGCGGTTGAAGAAAAAACAAAAGTAAATACAGCCATGTTAGGTGCTTTATTTAGAATTTGTGACTTTTTAGATCCAGAAGCAATGCGTGTGATTATCCGTAAAACATTTGAAAAAAAATATCCTCATTTAGTTGAATCGAATATCAGAACTTTTGATAGAGGTTATAACGAAGTTGTTTTTAAAAAGTTTGAAAATAATCACTCGGAATCAAATATTCCATTTGAAAAGAAAAATACTCCGTTTGGCTATGAAACACAAACAATGGGTGGAGTTATCATTGCTCAAGGTAATAGTATTTTGAAAGATATGAGTGCTTCACGTCAAGGTTTCTTGCCTTCTTTAAATAAGGATACATGTATTAACTGTGCGGCTTGTGATATGGTTTGTCCAGATTATTGTTTTGTTTGGGAAGAAGGAGAGGACAAACGAGGTCGAAAAAATATGTTCTTAAAAGGAATTGATTATCAATATTGTAAAGGCTGTTTAAAATGTGTGGAGGCATGCCCAACGGGATCATTATCAGAGATGAGAGAGGACATGACTTATGCAGATGAACATACTGTTAAGCAATCCTTTCCTTATGTGTGTGGAGGTGCTAAGTAATGAGTTTATTAGAAAAAGATATCGTTAAAGGTTTGGATATTGCTCAAGAAACGACCTTTGAATCCGGAAATGAAATGGCTGCACTAGCTGCTGCGCAAATTAATTATCATATTATGGGATATTTTCCAATTACGCCTTCTACAGAGATTGCACAGCTACTTGATGCTATGAAAACAAGAGGTCAACATGATATCACCTTAATTGCAGCTGATGGAGAACATGGATCTGCTGGTATTTGTTACGGAGCTGCAGTAACAGGGGCTCGTGTCTTTAATGCAACTAGTGCTAATGGATTAATGTATATGTTAGAGCAGCTTCCGGTACAATCAGGAACTCGTTTTCCTATGGTTATGAATCTAGTTACTCGTTCAATTAGTGGGCCATTAGATATCCGTGGAGATCATTCGGATTTATATTTCGCTTTAAATACAGGCTGGGTTATTTTGACGGCGAGTACACCACAAATGGTCTATGACATGAATATCATGGCATTAAAAATTGCCGAGAATTCAAAAGTAAGATTACCTGTTATTGTGGCTTACGATGGTTTCTTTACTTCACATCAAAAAAGAAGAGTACAGTATTTTAAAGATAGAAATGTCGTTCAAGATTTTGTAGGACCATGTCCAACTGACTATCATTTTGTACGTGATCCAAAAAAACCAGTTACAATTGGTGCGCATATGAATGGTGATGATTTAATGAATAATCATTACCAGCAATCACAAGCAATGTATGCTGCACATGATGTGTATAAACAAGTCGCTGCTGAATATGGTAAGATATCTGGCAGAAATTATAGTGTTATCAACACTTATCAAATGGAAGATGCTGAAGTGGCTCTTTTCCTATTGAATTCTGCGGCTGAGACGGCTAAGGATGCTGTTGATCAATTAAGAAAACAGGGGATTAAAGCGGGTGTTGTAAGTCCAAATATGATTCGACCTTTCCCAGCAGAAGAAATACGTCAAGCGTTAAAGGGAGTTAAAACCTTATTAGTTGGAGAACGAGCAGATTCATACGGTGCGAATGGACCGAATTTAACTCATGAAATTAAGTCTGCTCTTCAAGAAGATAAAAATAATACGACAATCGTGTTAAGTCGTGTCTTTGGTTTAGGCGGTAAAGATTTTTATACAGAGGATGCATTAGCGTTCTTCCAAAGTGCAATTGAAGCGAAAGAATTAGGTTATGCACCAATTCCATTTGATTATTATGGTTGTAATCCAGGAAAGGAACAATCTGTACTAGAGCCAGTCATAGAGCCATTGCATGGAGAGGCTTATAAGTCAGGGCTCATTCACGTTGAACAAGAGGACACTGGTAAACTAAAAGTGAAAATCCCACCAGTACGTTCATTAATGGGAAAACCAAAACGTTTAGCCTCAGGTCATGGAGCATGTCCGGGATGCGGTATATTCTCAGGATTAGAATTGTTCTTTAAAGGTATTGAAGGAGATATTGTTGTTCTTTTCCAAACGGGTTGTGCTTATGTAGTTACCACTGCATATCCATATTCATCACATAAACAATCTATGATTCATAATTTATTTCAAAATGGTCCAGCAACACTTTCGGGAACGGTTGAAGCGTTTTTTGAAATGAAAAATCGTGGAGAGATTGATGTGGCGGATGATGTAACATTTATTATGGTTACGGGTGATGGTGGTATGGATATCGGTATGGGTTCTGCTATCGGAACAGCTTTACGAAACCACAAAGTGATCATGCTTGAATATGATAATGAAGGTTATATGAATACTGGTTCGCAAATGTCATATTCTACTCCTTTTGGACATATGACAAGTACAACAAATGTAGGTAAAACGCAAAAAGGTAAAGCGTTCCATCATAAGGATACTGCGCAAATTATGGCAGCAACAAATATTCCTTATGTATTTACTGGCTCTGAAGCATTTCCACAAGATTTAATCAAGAAAGCTGCAAAAGCTCAATGGTATGCTCAAAATGTAGGTACTGTGTATGGTAAGCTTTTAATTACTTGTCCGTTAAATTGGAAATCAGAAGATCGTTATGGAAATACGATTATGGAAGCGGCGGTTAATTCATGCTTCTTCCCGCTTTATGAAGTAGAACAAGGTGAAACAACAATCACGTATAACCCTGAAGCTAGAAAGAAACGAATTCCATTGGAAGATTGGCTGAAGTACATGGGGAAATCCAAGCACTTATTAAAAGAAGAGAACAAGGACTTACTTGAAGATTTTAATCAAGAAGTTGAGAAAAGATGGCAAAAGCTTTTAGTAAAGCATGAAAATCCTCATTTATAGAATTTAATATAATAAGTTCAATTAAAGCTGATTGTAAGGTCATTAATGAAGACTTTTCATTCAGCTTTTTTTATGCCATATGTTTATTTCGTTAATGAAATGGTTAATGGAGGATAGGCAACAGTTAGGAAAACATAGAAAATGATTAAAATATAAAGAATAAAAGAAATGGTTAGAGAACGAGGTTCTTAAAAGAGTATTAACATGGATAAATTTTTACAAATCATACATATCAAATTCCACAAGAATTTTTTTTCGTAAATAAAAAAATTTGTATACTATTTTTCATCTCATTTGTTATATAAGTGAAAGGAGTAAAAACGGGTGGCCATCATATGAACAATTATTTTTTAGAGCAATTATACCTGACCAAATATGATATGATTCGTAATTACTTAATGAAAAACGGAGCATCTCTTCAGGATGCGGAAGATATTGTACAAAATACTTTTTATAAAGCCATGACGTATGAAATTCACATGACGCATTCTAATCCAAACGCTTGGCTATTTAAAGTGGCGGTGAATGAATACTATAACCTTTGCAATAAAAAGAAAAGGCAAATTCATGTTGAAATTGACGAATCGTTTCTTGAACATTTTATCAATCATGAAGAGGGGGATGAATGGCTAATAAAAAAAGAAAATGCGGATGAAGTAAAAGGTATTATCAATCAAATGAAGCCAAGTTATGCTCAACTGCTCTTATTAAAATATGAATTAGATCTTTCTTATGATGAAATTGCTTCTTTTCTAGATATGAAAAAGGAGACTATTCGAACGTTATTATATCGAGCTCGGCTCGAGTTTAAGAAATTATGGAGGAACACATATGAATAATGATGAACAAGATTTGGATGATTTATTTTCACCAAAGCAGACGGACTTAATAAAAAAAGCAAAGTCGAACAGTCTTAAGCGGATGATTATAACGAACATACTTGTGACAACGATTACTCTTCTTATGTTATCTGTAATAAAATGGCAATTAACACCTTTTATATTGAATAGAGAAATGATTAAAGAACAATCAATTAATGAGATTTATGGGGCAAATACATTTGTAGGTCCGTGGGATGAAGAAGTAAAGTTACTAGGTTCTCATGCAACAGCTCCGATATTCAAATTTATTAATGGTATACCTATTCAAGTAAAGACAATAAAAAATAAATATAATCAAATGGAGTATTTTATAGAAAGAAATCTTGATAAATACAGATATAATGGTCAGAAATTATTACGCTTTGCTCATCCTGATGTGAAATATAACAAGTACTCTCAAGAATTTTCGAAACTTAAGGATAATAGTAATGCAGAAATTGCTCTCTCATTCGACAGCTCTTATTCTGTTTCTGAAGTTGAAGAAATGTTGCCTGATAATGTATTGGTTAATTGGCTCTGGGTGAATGATTATCCTTCAGAGGTATTGGATGAGTTATCTAATGAACAACAGTTTCTATATGAAAATGAGGTAATAGGTATCTCTATGTTAGCGAACGACGGGACTTCATTAGAAAATCCTTACTCTCTTTTTTATGAAAATCTTCAAATAGCTAGTAAATATCGACGAGCTGATGAGGAATTAAAAACACTTAAAAAGAAAATAACTACGAATGGTTCATTAGACACCTCAAAAATATCCATTATTGGTGCAGTTGTTTCAGGAAAAGGAAGTGATTTAAAAAAACTAGAAGGCTTACCATTTATTAAGAATGCATCAATTGGTTTAACAATACAAAATTAAAGGAATTGATAGAGATGAATAAATTTTTATATTATCTGATTTGGGCAATTGCTTTTATTGCTTTAAATATTACTACAATACCAGTTGCCTTTTTTTCATTATTTGCGAGTACAACGATTTTTTCAATTGACGGTTTTTTGGCGTTGTTAATTATCTTGATACCTAATATAGCTATAATACAGTTATGGGTTAGCATTAGACAGCAAAATATTAAGTTTTTCGTCATAGGCTTGATACTCATTATGATAGAAATTGCTTCTTTTTTACTTTTGATCTATGCTTATATTTTTGTTTTACCTGTGATATTATTTAGCGTTAGTCTATTACTAGCGATTACGTTGTTAGTCCTCTCTTTTAGAAAAAAGGTCTATTAAAATCTGGTGTAGGTGTGATTTATAGGTTGTAAATCACCAGGAAGATGAAGACTATTGTAGAAAAAAATATTTAGTTAATAAAAAGTGTTTTCGCATAACTTGTTACCTATGTACAAACTCTGAATAGGCTGAGTTAAATTCTGCTTCAATCGACCTTTTTATATTAATCTTATATAGCGAACTTATGTAAAAAAACAATCATTTAGAAAACAGCCTAAAAATTGAATAACGATTTAACACTCGGTCTATTCATGGAATTTTTATATGAATAGACCGTTCTTTTTTTAATGTTATCTTCTGATAAAAATGTCGATATTTTACGATAAGAATAATCTATTAGGGAAGTATATATATTTAGTTTTCCACAAATCATTTATACCAATTTTTTTACTCATAATTCTAATCAACCTAATAAAAGAGATTAATGACTCTCGAAAGATTTTTATGAAAATAGTCCCATTTTGCAAAAAAAATAGGAATATACATAAAAATGTAGAATTATAATATAATGTAAATTTTGAGGTGGATATAGGGTTGGGGGAGATTAAATGTCGGATGAAGAATCCTGTATGAAAAGTAGTGATCAGTTGAATTTGTATCAGAATTTTTTTCAAATTTCTCAAGAAGGCTTATTCATTACGAATGACCATTTAGAGATTATTGATGTAAATATAAGGGCGTGTGAAGTATTTCGTATTCATAAACAGGAGTTTATTGGGAAGCATTTATATGCTCTTTTAGGACAAATAAATGAGCAACTGTTTCTTGAACAAATTAGTCAAATAAAATGCGAGGGTAGTATAAAAGATGAATGGGTTATAAATAACTCATTGGGTGAATACTTAAAACTAACTTTTTCAGCTTTGTATTCAAATGGCCATTACTTTTTTTCTATTAAAGAAGTATTTGTATTAACCAAACATAAAAAAAATCGAATGAATTCCTCGTATTTAAATGCCTATCAACAAATTAATGAGGGGATTATTGTTTGTCATCATAATAGAACAATTGCTGATGTGAATGATGCTTTTTTGAAAATTGTAGAATTTCCAAGGAAATATTTTATTAAAAATGATTTTTGTAGTCTAATCCATATAGATGCTACTAAAAAGATCCAAGAAAATTGGGACATAGCGATAAAGTCAGGTAGATCATCGGGTGTAGTGGAATTCTGCATAGGTAAAAAAAATATAATATTTAAGTATCATCTCTATAATAATGTGCAGAAGCAGCAGGTTATCTGTCTGTTGAGAAATATAACAGAAACTAAGCTTAACCCCTTAAAATCGAATATGAATAATGAGTTATTTACATGTATTTTTGATGAAGCAAATGATGCAATAGTACTAACTGATCGAAATGGTATGATATTTGAAGTGAATGAAGTTGCCTGTAGAATATTTGAATTACCAAGAGAACAATTAATCGGAATGAATCCTGTAGATTTTATTCTTAAAAAGAATAAAAAGTATCGCAATATGTTTGAAACTTTTAGTAAGAAAGGGTCAGTTCGAGAAGAGATGTTTTTCCGAATGGGAAATGGTCAAAAAAAATTACTAGAGTTTACAAGTAAAAAACTTTCAGAATTAAATTTCAATGTCACAATTTATCGGAATGTAACCGAAAGATACAATATGGAAATAATGCTAAGAAAGAGTGAGAATCATTTTCGGAAAATATTTGATGAGTTGTCTGTTGGATTAATCTTGTGGAAAGATAATAAGATTGTCGATATAAATGAAGCAGGATTACAAATTCTCGAATATACAAAAGAAAAGATTTTGCGGACGACAATAAAACAAATAATTGAAAAGGTCCCGGAGAATCGACATAGTTTAGATAAAATGTTTAAAAAAATAGATAAAGCTAGAAAGACAAAGGCGGTTGAAGAGATTATTCCTTTTGTATTTAAAAGTGGTAAAACGAAGTACTTAGAGTTTACTTCAAAGAAAAATTTAGTTTCTGGCTTAAATATAACGGCTATTGAGGATGTAACGGAAGAATTAGAAATTCAGGAACGGTTAAGAAAATCAGATACTCTAACCGTAGTTGGTGAACTTGCAGCAGGAATTGCTCATGAAATAAGAAATCCGATGACAGCATTGAAGGGATTTATTCAACTGTTGCAATGCAGTGTAAAAGAAGACTTTACATCTTACTTTAGCATTATTATGTCAGAGTTAAAACGGATCGATACGATTATTACTGAATTTTTGATTTTAGCAAAGCCACAAGCGCTACAGTATGAAGAGAAAAATATTAATGTGATTGTTAAGGAAACGATTGATTTATTAAGTGCAGAGGCATTGTTATACAATATTATTTTTGTTACGAATCTATCAAAACAAGGCTTGAATATTTTTTGTGAACCGAATCAACTTAAGCAGGTTTTTATAAATATTATAAAAAATGCAATGGAATCTATGAATGAAGGTGGTACGATTACTGTAGTAACAGAAATCTTTGATGACCGCTTTATTAAAGTATCGATAACGGATGAAGGTATTGGTATTTCAAAAGAAAGGTTAAAGAAACTAGGAGAACCTTTTTATACGACGAAGGAAAGAGGTACAGGTCTTGGGTTAATGGTAAGTTATAAAATAATCGAAGAGCATGAGGGAATTGTTGAAGTAGAAAGCGCAGAAAGCGTAGGAACGACCTTCACTATTTTACTACCTAGACAAAATGATTTAGTAGAAGGATAACGATGCTTTTATGTAAGTTATAGTACAAGTAGAGAGTTAAAGAGGGCGGGTAGATAATGGTAAAAAATGACGTTGAAGACTGTCGAAAAAAAGGTTTTTGAAAGATGATTTGCTTCTTATTTTGTCTACATTTGCGATTCTATTTACATTTTTAGAAAAGTTTGTAATAATCCTATAGATAATAAAAAGAGTTAGGAAGGAAGTTACAAATATCATGGAAGAGAAGCTGTTACATGACATAGAGTACGCGATACAGAGAAAAAGAGAGGAAATGGAATATACCGCTAAGCAATTAGGGTTAACTCATGAGTTAACGATTCAAAATAGTCAGGATTTAGATCGCTTATTAAATATTCATCTTGTATATACAAAAAAGCAAAAAAGCAAAATAGATTATTATAGTCCCATGAATAAGTTTAAAAATCATTTCCGAAATAATGAATTTCAATATGGGATTCTTTAAGTGCTGTTATTACATTCCGAGTAAAAGAATCATAACTAATAAACCGATAATAAATGAATAGGTGGAGGCTCGTTCATTTCCGTCTCCATGGCTTTCTGGGATTAATTCTTTATAAATGATGAAAAGCATGGCACCAGCAGCAAAAGCTAATCCGAATGGAACGAGATTCTCCACATAAGTTGTTAGAAAATAGCCTATTAATGCTGTAACAATCTCTATTGATCCAGTCAAGGTGGCAATAAGAAAGGCTTTAAATTTGGATATGTTTAAGTTGATAAGAAATAATGCGATTAGAAAGCCTTCAGGCGCGTTTTGCAAGCCAATAGCAAAGGCTATAAGATTACCCGTATCACTTGATGTAGATGCATAACTTACGCCAACTGAGAGGCCTTCAGGAATATTATGTAGTGTTATGGCAGAAATAATTAATATGGCTTTTTCGTCGAATTGAATATGATTATTTGAGTGATTAACATCAATATGTGGAATGTTACTTTCTAAAAATGTAAGTGTAATTACCCCTGCATAAATTCCAATACATAGAGGTATAAATCCCCCTTGTGCTAAGGCTTCGGGTATTAATCCCATCATACATGCAGACATCATAATTCCTGCAGTAAAAGCTAATAAAATGTCTCGAAAGCGATGAGTGAAGGTGTTAGATACAAATAGAATAATTAAAGCACCTAAGCCAGTGGACATGGCAGAAAGAACACTACCGATTATTACATTACTCATAATGAACTCCGATCTTTCATAAATTTGCTTGTACAAAAAGAGGCAGTCTCAAACGTGATTGTTAGTCACTTTCGAGACGCCTTTATGTTTGTATTAGTATTATTCCTTTACAGTAGATGTATGAGCATATCGTTTCCATTTAATAATGCTAATATAACACTTTGGTAGGTTTGTTGTTCCATATTTAAAATCTAGATGTATGTAAAACTCTACTAGCCAATACTGTGTTATTAAGTATATGAAAGACGTGAATAAATTATGATAATCATTTTTTTAGTTGATCTTTTTTAAGCGTAATTATATAGAATGTACTCTTATTGTATAAATGATATATTGTTTTTATTGAAATCTATGATCAGAAGGTAATAGAAAGCTTAGTAAACCTAGTACAGGTAAAAATCCCATTATTTTTATGGTAGCAATAAGTCCAAGTGAATCAGCCATTCCACCAATTGCTATTGAACCAATAGCCCCCATGCCAAATGCTAAACCTACAGTTAGACCAGCCATTGTTCCTATTTTTCCTGGAACAAGTTCTTGGGCGTACACAACTGTAACAGAAAAACTAGACATGATAATAAATCCAATTATAAACAAAAGAACAAAAGATAAAAATGGCGATACATAAGGAAGAATAACGGTCATTGGTGCTGAGATTAGCATAGAAAGTATAATTATGGTTTTCTTACCGAATTTGTCTGCCAGTGGTCCTCCAAAAAACGTACCTATAGCTCCAGCAATTAAAAAAGTAAATAGGTAGACTTGAGCCATTTTAATGGAAAATTCATATTGCTGAATTAGATAAAATGAAAAAAAGTTAGTCATCGCAGAAATATACCAAGATCTTGCGAATATAACAAATAGAATAATGATGAGCGCTACTATAATTTTTTTTGTCACTTTTGATTCTTTCTTACTTTTTTTCTTTATAGGTGGATTTGCTTTTATTTGTATAGAGTACCAGTTAGCAATATATAGTAGTAAAAGTACGGCAATAAATGCAATTGGGGCAAAGGATAGACCACCTATTTGACCAAGAGGTATCAAAATAAGAGCCGTAATAAGCGGCGCTAACGCTTGACCGATATTTCCTCCTACTTGATATATCGATTGTGCTAAGCCTCTTTTAGATCCTGCAGCCATAAAGGCTACACGGGAACCTTCAGGGTGAAAAACAGCTGAACCGATTCCAATTAAGATCACAGAAATAATGATAATTGAATATGCTGGTGCAATAGCTAAAAGAATCATTCCAATCATTGAACAAAACAAGCCCATTGGTAAAGCATAGGGGAACGGTTTTTTATCGGTATACCATCCAATCAACGGTTGCATAAGAGAGGAGACTATATTTAATGCAAAGGCTATAATTCCTAGTTGAGTAAATGATAATAGTAAGTCTCTTTCTAGAATAGGAAACATAGCTGGTACAACTGCTTGTAAGGAATCGTTCAACAAATGACAAAGGCCAATAATTAATAGAAATTTATACGCAGGTTGGTTTTGGGCTTTTTCGAGTTTCAAAGCAGTATTGTTCATATTCAATTTTACCTACCTCAAATCTTGGGAATATGTCATTCCTTTTTAATTATCGAATAAATTAAGATTTATAACTAAACTTCTTGCAATGGTAGCTCTGATAAAGGCAACGATATACAAATGGTTGTTCCTTCATTTTGTTTACTATGAACGGATATCGTTCCATTTAGTTGTGTAATAATTCTATTACATAGGAACAATCCTAACCCAGTGCCATAATTTTTGGTTGTGAAAAATGGTTCAAATATTTTTTGTAATGTATCCTTTGACATACCAGCTCCTTGATCTGCAATTGCGAGAAGAACGTTCTTTTTGTTTTTTACAACATTTAAAGATACTGTCATACCTGGTTTACATGCTTCAAAACTATTTTTAGCGATATTGATGATGACTTGCTTTATTTGATCCGTTATACAATTTATATATACTGGTTCGTCTGGGAGATGAACTTTAAGATTGACTGAGTATGTGACTCCTTCACTTTCAATAACAGGCTGAATCTCTTTAATGACCTTACAAAGATCTACAACATCTAACTGATGAACACTTGGCTTCCCTAATACTAAAAATTCACTAACAATCTCATTAATTCGGGTAATTTCTTTTTGTATTATAGAGAAATACATTTGATCTTTAGAATCATTATATTTTTCACTAAGAAGCTGAACTAACCCTTTTATTCCTGTTAAAGGATTTTTTATTTCATGTGCTGTAGTAGCTGCGAGAGTCCCGATCATTTTTAATTTTTGGTTATCATAGTCTTTCTTTTGTTTTGCAGCATCACGATTTAAAAGGATCAATTGAACTGCAAGAAAAATAATATGCGTAATAATTAAAAAGAGGATAATAAATTTTAATAATGCATTTGTGTTGATATCGACGTCTTTAGTAGAGCTAGAAATATGTAATGTCCACGAGACTTCTTCAAAAGGAATCGTTTCCTGAAAATTATTATCTTTCTTATCACTATTAATTGATAGGATATTGTGATTTTGGTTATCTGTTAATTTCATTTCTGTATTTGGTGTAAGAAGTTCTAAGACGTTTTTTATATAATCTAGTCTGAGTTGGACGATAATGTAACCTAGAATTTCATCATGTTGTTTCAATATTGGTTTACAAATAAAGAAGAAATCTTGATTTCTGGTATCTGTTTCTTTTTTGCTAGAAACATACGTTTTTTTTAAATCTGTACAAGCCTTTACATAACTATCTTTAACTTTTATGCCATTATAAATGCTTGTCGACCCTGCTTTTAAAACCCCATCAGCTCCTACGAAATAAAGATCCCCATAGCGCTTATCTGTTTTTTTTGTCTGAATAAGTAATTTTTCGATTTGTTTCGTGTCCGTTACCATATCCATAGCTACGATAGAAAGAATATCAAGGCTTTTATTGGTTTCTTTAATAAGAGTTTCTATATATTGTTGATGAAGTTTTCCTAATTCTAGCGATTCATTTTTTACGTTCATTTTTTTTTCTGATTCTAGAACCTGTGTGAAAATGAGAATTGCAATGATGGTAGGAATAATTATTATGACAGTATATAGTAAGACGTTTTTTCGTATAATGTCCACTTGAGTATCATCCTTTGAAGAGTATAACCGTTTGTATTCTCTCTATTTATAATATTTTAAAATGTTGTAAAAATTCATATATTATTATAACAAAGATTACATTTATATCCACTAACTGATTTTATATTATCTGCCTTATGTGGTGAGCTGTGAACGATATGGGTTTGCTTTGTTAAATCTGATATATAAAAATACATTTAATTTCGGTTAGCTTGTCTATTCTCTTCACTTGTTTCATATAATGTGGCAAGGAGGGGCTTGGCATGCTTTCGAGATTATCAGGAGCACTACAAATAGCGGCAGTTTATATTGGAACCGTCGTTGGAGCAGGATTTGCAACTGGGAGAGAAATTGTAGAGTTTTTTTCACAATATGGATTTTATGGTCTATTAGGCATATTGCTCGCAGGATATTTATTTATTGTAATGGGTACTAAAATTATGTTGTTAGCTGTAAGTATAGAAGCAAAATCATATCAAGAATTAAATCAACATTTATTTGGAAAAAAGTATGGACTATTTGTAAATATACTCTTCTTTATTATGTTATTTGGAGTAACAGCAGTTATGCTTTCTGGTGCTGGTGCCGTTTTTGAAGAACAAATTGGATTATCAAAAATGGCGGGTGTTTTGATTACCATTGTAGTCGCTCTTTTCGTTTTACATAGAGGCATAAAAGGCTTATTCATGGTCAATATGTTAGTTGTTCCATCGATGATTACGTTTAGTTTTTTACTCTTTTTTCAAGGGATTGGAAATCCGTATTATATAGATTATTTTTTTTATGTATCGAGTGATATACGTAATTTGAAAGTTATTATTTCTCCTTTTTTGTATACGGCATTTAACTTAGCACTTGCTCAGGCAGTGCTAGTACCAGTAGCATATGAAATTAAGGATCGCTCAATTATTAAACTTGGAGGCATAATTGGAGGTTTATTTTTAACACTAATTCTTCTAACGAGCCATTTATCTTTGATTACTTTACAAAATATTTCCGAGTATGATATTCCTAGTGCTGAATTGATGAAGCATGCCGCAGCACCTTTGTATTGGATATTTATCATCGTTATTTATGGAGAAATTTTCACTTCATTAGTTGGAAATGTTTTTGGATTAGAAAAGCCAATAAAAGAATATGTTCCAATTAATAGTATGTTGATTTTTATTAGCTTACTATTGGGAGCCTTATTGATAAGCACTATCCAATACGGAAAGTTATTATCATTTTTATATCCATTATTCGGGTATGTAAGTTTGTTGTTTTTACTATTATTATTTAGAAGTAAAGATAAAAAAATATAATCTGTTTTAGTGTTATTTCATAGTTTAAGGAGACTCAACCAATGATTTGTTAATCAGTGGTTGAGTCCCCTTTTAAAGAAATTCATGATATCAGCTTTAAGAGATTATTTTATCGTTCTAGCCATTTCTACAAAAGCAGCGCGATTATCATCTTTAACAGTTGAAAAAACCGTTAGTTTCATAGGTTTTGTTTCGCTTTTTACAAGATAAATCGTTACAATATCTGTTCCATTATTTGCTTCATAAATCGAAGCATTATTGATTTGTAAATTAGCATCAGTAGGGTTCGTAATATCTGTACTTACCGAAGAAAGTTCAGTTGGAATATTTTCCTCGAGTACACTCCAGTTTAAATCTTCTGTAGGCAACAATTCGATTCTCATTGAAAGTTCTTCAGCGTCTTTTTTATACAGTACATCTTTTCTAGGTTCTTCACCAGTAAGCTCATATCCTGGTAAAAGGTCTATAGAGAATTCTTGATTATCACTTTGAACGGTTTTAGCAGTTTCAGGTTTAGCTTGACCACTTTGTTGATACGTTGATTTAGAATCGTCACTATCGTTTGTTGATGTTGATTGGTCTGTTTGTTCTGTAGTGGAGCTTTCCTGTTTTTGTTCCGTATTTTGATTGTCTTTGCTCTCTTCATCTGACTTTTTATTTGATTCAGAATCTTTAGGTTGCTCTGAAGCGTTGCTTTTTGGTTGTTCTTGATTTTCATCTGAATTATTTGTTGTTCCATTTCCACAGCCAGCAATAATTAGGAAACTCACTAGCGAAATGGTTAACAATAGCTTTTTCATTGTAACTCCTCCTGCTTTAACAATATTTTTAAAAAGATGAATTAGTATTTAATTCATCTTTTTAAAGTATTTCATAATAATTGACGGATTACGAGTATAAAAGTTTCATTTTTAAGAAATATATCTTTCTTTTCGTTATCTCTATACCCATTTTTAAGTTAATGGAAATAGAATGAGTAAAAATAAATCAAAAATGATATGTGAAATGATCACGAGTGTTAGACTATTTTTCCATTGATATAGAATAGCCCATACCATACCAGCTACAAGTCCTGCTAGTATTAGAGCGTAATTTTGTGAATAAATCATTGGAAGAGTATACATAATCGCTGAAATTGCAACAGTTGCTTTTGCTTGAAAATGATTAGATATTTTCTTTTGAATAAAGCCTCTCCAAAAAATTTCCTCACCAGGTATGATAATGATAAATAGAACGAGGTAATGCCAAAGTAAAGATGGACTATACAGCTTGTACAACTGAGAAATATCTTTTGAAATACTTTTGATATTTACTAAGTCAATTAAATAATTTCCCAGAGCAAAAATAGCAAAAAGGGCGATACCTGAGATTACTCCAAATAGCATATTATTTATGGATGATTGATGAATTTTCTTACCTTCAATTACTATGGCAAAACAAATACAAAATAATATACTTGCGGTATATAAATACCAAAATACATTAGCATCTTGATATGTGATATATAAAAGTATATGTGCACTGATTAATCCAAGAAAAAAATGGAGATTTGAGGCACTTGTTTTCATGAATCAAAGTTCCCTCCTATAATAAGTTGATTCCTTGTATAAAAATTATATTAATATTAATGGTATTACAACATGATATAATTAAATTAACCATTATCAAAGAAGAAAATTTTACAAATATATGAACTTATACAAGTAATAGGCTGAAAAACCTTTTTGCAGAAGGGGATATCAAATCAATGAAAAAAGAGTCGTGCAAAATCGACTCTTTTTGTTTGGAAATTTTTAAAATTCTTAACTTGATTAAACTTAGCTCCTGACGTTCATAAGCCAATTCGTTCAGAACGTTCAAAAGCAACTCTTCTTGTTGATCTGGCTTATGTTTGTCGGAGATTTACCTTTAGGAAACGTGGCTTTTCTTATTGTAATAAAACTATTTCACTAGAGCTTATTTACTTCATCTTTTTTAGTTACATTGAAAATCTATAATTTTATAGTTTTTATGATTAACTACTGTTTTTTGCTCTAATTCAAGGTCACGATAATTGTCCATATAAGTTAGATCAACAATTACAGAATTTTCGTTAACCTTCTCTACAATTCCTTGCAATCCATCTTTGAATTCAATTAAATTACCAATCTGTGCTATCTTCATATTAATCACACCTTTAGCATTCTATTTTATTACTTTTTGTCTTAACAGTTTGCTCGTATGAATAGTAAAAGAAAAGAAAGAAAAATTTAAAACAAAAACAATTGTTCGAAAATATACTTTACAGTTTGCACTATTTTTTATAAAAGGTAAAGGCTTTTTTGTGAAAAAGTTTGAAATAATTGTAAAAAGTAAAAATTCTAAATTTCAAAAACGAAATCTTAAAAATAAGTTTTCTTTGTTAAAGCTGAATTAAATAGTTTTACACTATAGTCTTGTAAGTAAATTAACGACGGTTATCATTTAAATCTTCGATTGTAGAATGATTAATTGGGTTGTAATGTTATATTATTAAATGAACGTATGATGAAGAATAAAATGTTCATTTTTGTTTTGAAAAGAGGTGCTATACGTGAATTGTGAAACGGCAAATGATTTGCTTGAAAAACTGAAAAATGGTGAACTGTCAGAGGTTCTTATTAAAAAGGAAGATTTTTTATCTTTTCGTGCACAATTGGTAAAGAGGGAAGATTTCAAACATTTTCATGGAGTTGCAAAGCATGGAGGAGTTACCGTTTATAGTTATTTAGAAGAAGAAAGAAGTTAAGAATGCATTCTAAAATACAAAGTGGTTTTGGGTAAAATTCTATTTTTATTTTCATATTTCTTTCAGTAAAGCCAAAAACGATAGAACTACCCTAAAATTTTATTTTTAGGGTAGTATTTTTTATCTGTGTTTTAAAGAGTACTTTTTTATTTCTTCAGTAATTTGTTTGTTCATTTCTTCGTCTTCTATTAATTCAAAACCATATAAATAGTCCATTCCGCGACATTTTCCAATAAAACCAGGTAAAATAAGAACTTTATGGTTAATATATAGTTCAATTTGTATCAAATATTCTTTTTTAAATGGAAATTGTAACGAGGAAGAAAAAGAACAACCTTTCCGTACTTCTCATTTAATTTTTGAATAGTAAGTGTAGCTGCAAGTGGTTCTACAAATGAATAACGAAAAGCTTCATTTCTTCTATACATGTGCGAATCCTTCCTTGTATGAATTCTTTTGCTTTTTTATGACATCTAATCATTGAAAAATAGATAATTATACCTAAAATTAAATGTTTTACTTTATTTAATTTTCCGACAAAAGTAAGCTTTTTGCAATAAATAATAGTTACATTTTAACTGTTTAAATGTAACTATTTTCCTATAACCCTTAAGTGTTTTGAATCTGTTTTTTACTACAAATTTTTCGTGAAGAAGAACAATAAAATTTACCTATTATTTTCCATAGCGAAAATTACCTTGAAAAAATTCAGGGTTTTCCTATACAAAATTGAAAAAAGTGATTGTAACCTTTCGTGTGTAATGCTATTATTTTTTTGGGTAAGAGGTCTGTAGTCTTACTTTAGAAATTTCATTTTTTTATTAAATGATTATTTCTAAATTTACTTTTTGAATATGGTTATGTTAATAACATACAATGATATCTTTTTGGGTAACATGAAAGGGTAAAGTATTCAAATGACATAGATCACAGAGCTCATAAAGAATTATACTTAAAGGAGTTTGAATTATTATGGCACAACAATCATTTAAAGTTATCGCAGATACAGGAATTCACGCACGTCCAGCTACATTACTTGTTCAAGCAGCAGGAAAATTTGATTCAGAAATTAACCTTGAGTTTAACGGTAAAAAAGTAAACCTTAAATCAATCATGGGTGTTATGAGCCTTGGAATCGGACAAGGAGCAGAAATCACAATCACAGCTGAAGGTAGCGATGAGCAAGAAGCAATCAATGCTTTAGCAGAAACTTTAAACAAAGAGGGTTTAGCTGAATAATGACTACAATGTTAAATGGAATTGCAGCTTCTAATGGTATTGCGATTGCAAAAGCATACCGTCTAATCGAGCCGGATTTAACAGTTACTAAAAAAGCTATCGAAAACGTTGAAGAAGAGATTACACGCTTTCAAGGAGCTCTTAATACTTCTAAAACGGAACTAGAAGCTATTCGTGATCGAGCAGAAAAAGAACTTGGTGCTGACAAAGCAGCAATCTTTGAAGCACATCTTTTAATTCTAGCTGATCCAGAATTAGTAGGACAAATTGAAGACAAGATTAAATCTGAAAGCGTAAATGCAGAAGCAGCTCTTAAAGAAGTTGCCGATGGTTTAGTTGTTCTGTTTGAATCAATGGATAATGAGTACATGAAAGAAAGAGCTGCTGATATTCGCGACGTAACGAAGCGAGTTCTAGCTCATTTACTTGGCGTTCTAATTCCAAATCCAAGCATGGTTACTGAAGAAGTTATCGTTGTAGCTGAAGATTTAACACCTTCTGATACAGCTCAATTAAATCGTAATTACGTGAAAGCGTTCACGACTGATATCGGTGGTAGAACATCTCACTCAGCGATTATGGCTCGTTCAATGGAAATACCAGCAGTAGTTGGTACAAAACAAGCGACTACATCTATTCAAAATGGTGACGTTATTATCGTAGATGGATTGAGTGGAGAAGTACATATCAATCCTACTCCTGAGCTTATTTCTGAATATGAGCAAAAAGCTCAAAAGTATGAAGAGCAAAAAGCCGAATGGGCTAAGCTTGTGAATGAAAAAACGGTTTCTAAAGATGGACACCATGTTGAATTAGTAGCAAATATTGGTACACCTAAAGATATTAAAGGTGTAATTGATAATGGTGGAGAAGGTGTAGGTCTTTATCGTACAGAATTCCTGTACATGGGACGTGACAACTTCCCAACTGAAGAAGAACAATTCGAAGCTTATAAAGCTGTTTTAGAAGGGATGACGGACGGTAAACCTGTTGTTGTTCGTACGCTTGACATCGGTGGAGATAAGGAACTACCTTATTTAAGTTTACCTCATGAAATGAATCCATTCCTTGGATTCAGAGCGATTCGTCTTTGCCTTGATCAACAAGATATGTTCCGTACTCAACTACGTGCTTTACTACGTGCAAGCTCATATGGTAATTTGAAAATCATGTTCCCTATGATTGCTACACTTGGTGAGTTCCGTGATGCAAAAGCAATTCTTCTTGAAGAAAAAGAAAAGCTTGTTGCAGAAGGCGTAGCTGTTAGCGAAACAATCGAAGTAGGAATCATGGTTGAGATTCCATCAACAGCAGTTATGGCAGATTTATTTGCAACTGAAGTTGATTTCTTCTCAATTGGAACAAATGATTTAATTCAGTACACTATGGCTGCAGACCGTATGAATGAAAGAATTTCATACTTGTACCAACCATATAACCCGGCTATTTTACGTCTTGTAAAACAAGTTATTGATGCTGCTCATAAAGAAGGCAAATGGGCCGGAATGTGTGGGGAAATGGCTGGCGATGAAATTGCGATTCCACTTCTACTTGGTTTAGGATTAGATGAGTTCTCTATGAGTGCTACATCCATTCTAAAAGCACGTTCATTAATTAAAAACTTGTCTAAAGCAGACATGGAAAAATTAGCAGAACAAGCATTACAAATGAAAACGAACGATGAAGTATTAGCTGCTGTAAAAGCTGCTATTGAAGCTTAAATCTTTCTATAAAAGGATGTTGAAAATAGTATTTTCAACATCCTTTTTTTAGTATTGAAAATGGAGGAGAGGAAGGGATAGTTGCTATTTTTTTCGGCTTAGCATATAAAGATTAGACTCAGTGAAGAAAAATAGATATGCTATATAGGGGAAGGCAAAAAGCTTGGTTGGATTATATTTTATTACAAATGAGGTGTGATTATGGGGAAAATTAAAAATGATGCAGTAGTTGGCTTTATTGGAATTGGCGTTATGGGGAAAAGCATGGCTTTACATATTATGAATAAAGGATATAAGGTTTCTGTTTATACAAGAACGAAAGAAAAAGCTGAATCCTTATTGGATAAAGGAGCTACATGGGCATCCACACCAAAAGAGTTAGCAGAACAAGCGGATGTTATTATCTCGATCGTGGGTTATCCTAAAGACGTGGAAGAAATTTATCTAGGTGAAAATGGTGTTATTACGCATGGACGTCAAGGAATGTATATTATTGATATGACAACATCTAAGCCTTCATTAGCGAAGAAATTGTATTTAGAAGCGAAGAAAAAAGGGATGAAATCATTAGATGCTCCTGTATCAGGTGGAGATGTTGGGGCAAAAGCAGGAAGCTTAGCCATTATGGTTGGTGGAGATGAAGAAGATTTTCAAGCGGTTCTGCCAATTTTGGAAGCGATGGGAACTAATATTGTTTATCAAGGGCCTGCAGGATCCGGCCAACATACAAAAATGTGTAATCAAATAGTTATTGCATCTAATATGATTGGTGTTTGTGAAGCGATAGTATATGCGGAAAAAGCAGGATTACAACCGCAAAAAGTATTAGAAAGCATTTCTACTGGTGCAGCAGCTAGCTGGAGTCTATCAAACTTAGCGCCAAGAATCTTAAATGAAGATTACTCACCAGGGTTCTTTGTAAAGCATTTTATCAAAGATATGCAAATTGCTCTTGAAGAAGCAAAAGAAATGGATATGGAAACTCCAGGTTTGTCTTTAAGTAAAAAAATGTATGAGGAAATCAGTGAAAAAGGTGAAGGAGAGAGTGGTACGCAAGCTTTATTCAAATATTGGAATAAATAATGCTCTAAATCGTCATATCTATCCTTATTATATTGTTATAAATTATATGAAGTCATAAATTAAGTGAAAGATGGTTAAGTAGTTTGTTTTTATGAGCTACTTAACCATCTTTTTTTATGGTGAAGGTGAATAATAAAGAGTTCTAATATAGATAGCAGAGAGGATACAGTATACAGCTTTACATATGCTTACAATGACATGAATTTCATTTCATAAAAAAAATAACTTAACATATGTATGAAGTGACGAAGGGAGATGATTGCTATGGGGATTTTTGATGACATTGAAGAAAAGTTTCAAGAGATACCAGATGGACATTATGTCGTTCGAGTAGAAGGTTACTCTCGGGAAAAAACAATTCATGGAGCTAAACCATTAAAGTGGCAATTAAAATTAATGCATGATGAAGATATTCAGCTACCAACTAAATTTAGTCATATTGAAACGAATGCTGGATTTCATATTTTATTAAGAGAATTGAAAGAGCTTGGTTATCAAAAGCCACAAAATGCAAGAGAGCTAGAAGACATTTTGAATTCTTTAATTGGATGCTTATTAGAAATATATGTTGTTACAACAAATAAGGAAGAAGGATATAGAGACGTTAAATTGATTCGTAAACTATATTAATTTCTCACTTCTTCTATTCAATATAAACAGTAAACAGGGCTTTCCAGAAAAAAATTCTGAAAAGCTCTGTTTCATTAAGGAATAGCTTTCATTTGTTTTATTGATTGGAGTATTGTGATAAAAAGTGTTCTAGTCGATTTAAAGCTTCTTGTAATACTTCCATTGAGGTAGCATAACTAATTCTGAAAAAATGTTCTCCAAACGATGAGAATGCACTTCCTGGAACTACAGCCACCTTACCTTCCTCTGCTAATTTTAAAGCGAAATCAAAGGAATCTTTAAAACCATGTGGAACTTTAACAAAGAAATAAAAGGCTCCATCAGGCTTTACAACGTCAAGATTCATGGATGTGAGTCTATCATATACGTAATCCCGTCTTTTTTTGTACTCTTTTTTCATGATTATAGGGTCATTTTTCCCTATTGTTAAAGCACTTAATGCCGCTTTTTGTGAAACGGAAGTTGCACATGAGACATTGTACTGATGCACTTTTAAAATTTGTTCACTTATTTTTTGAGGTGCAAATAAAAATCCAATTCGCCAGCCTGTCATTGAATGTGATTTTGAAACACCATTTATGACAATAGTTTGGTCTCGAAGAAATGAAGCGATACTTGTATGTTCATGATCAAATACAAGTTCGCTATATATTTCATCAGCAATGATGATTATGTTTTTTCCTCTAATAAGCTGCGCAATTTCCTCAAGCTCTTCTTTACTTAACGTGACTCCTGTTGGATTCGATGGATAAGGTAAAATAATGCATCTTGTTTGTTCTGTGATATATTGTTTTAAAATACTTGCTGTCAGACGGAAACCGTTATTCGAAACATCTGCATAGATCGGTTTCGCTCCACAAAGCTTAATAATTGGCTCGTATCCAGGATAAACTGGACCAGGTAAGATAACTTCACTAGTATCAGTAAGAATTGTTCTGAGAGAAACATCTATTGCTTCACTTGCTCCTACAGTAACAATTACTTCATTTTCAGGGTTATAAGAAACTCGATATTTTTCTAGCATATATTCACTTGCTGCCGTCCTTAATTCAATGAATCCAGCATTGTGAGTGTATGTAGTAAAATTGTCGTCAATTGCTTTTTTCGCTGCTTCTTTAATATGTAGTGGTGTAGGAAAATCAGGTTGTCCGATAGTTAAAGAAATAACATCTTTATACGGAGCTACTAAATTTGAAAATTTTCGAATTCCTGATATTTCAATGTCCCTAACACGTTGATTAATTACTTCCAAAAGAAAGTCCCCCTTTTATAGAAAAATTTGAATGTATATAAACGATAGGCTTTGTTACATGTCACAATGGAGATGTTTAACTTGTATGCGTTAGTGCTTAGCGAGGCAAAATCATCTTGTTTGAAGTGGAGTTAAATATCAATAACAACATATAAAAGAGCCTAACTGAAAAAAGAACAAATTGTCAAAAAAATATCCTTTATGAATTTTTCTTATATAGTGTACCATCTTTTTCAGCATCTTAAAATGAAGTCTAACTACTAGCATTTCATTATGAAGTAAATTGTTACTACCTCTCTATTTTTATTCAAATGGTTATAATAGTCATAAATAGTTGGTGAAACTACAAAAAAAATTAATCTAAAGAAGAATAGAAAAAAGGGAAGAATACAGAATATTATTAAATGATAAAAATCTAAGGAGTCTATAGTTATATTGATATAATAAAGTGTGTTTTATATACATTTTTAGGAGGCTTTACATTTTGAAAGAAGCAAATAAATATGGTTATGAAGATAAAAACTATGCATCCTTTATTGCACGATTAGGAGCATATGTGATTGATGGATTAATTATTAGTGCTATTATTACTTTAGTTTATAAGCTGGGAATTCTGGCTGCACTTGGAGTTTCATTTGATTCCTCTCAGCTATTAGATCCAAGTTACTCTCTTAGTAATAACACTGGATATTTAATAGCGACTTTTATAATTAGTATTTTATATTATACCATTCTACAGGCTACCAAATGGCAAGCTACAGTTGGAAAGAAAATCTTAGGAATAGAAGTAACAACTCTTGATGGAAATCGTATAAGTATTTTAACGTCATTTTTGCGTGCCGTTATTATGACTTTTATCTCGAGCATTTTCTATATTGGATTTTTAATGTTCTTTTTTACAAAAAAGAAACAAACGCTACATGACTTATTACCTGCAACTATAGTTGTTAAAGCACGTTAACTATTTATTATAGTGAATTCAAGAAGAAATAAACTTAAAAGGCTACTCGAAAGGAATTTCTTTCAAGTAGTCTTTTATTTGTTTTAAAATTATAAAAGACTCTCAGTGGAAAAGATGATAAAATAATTTATTATAGGCAATTTTAAAAAAAGACTAAATATAGAGATAATGAATGTGGAAAGGGCGAGATAAAATGGATCAGAAAAAGGGCATTCTCCTTGAAAGTGGGACAAATGAATTAGAAATTGTAGAGTTTGGTATTGGACAAAATAAATTTGGAATTAATGTAATCAAGGTAAAGGAAATCATTAATCCTGTTCCAATCACAATCGTACCACAGGCACATCCAAATGTAGAAGGTATTATTGAATTAAGAGGAGAAGTGTTACCTGTAGTAGATGTAGCAGAGGCATTAGGCTTTCCTCCATCTGAAAATCCCTCTGATGATAAATTTATAGTAGCCGAATTTAATAAACAAAAGATTGTATTTCATGTACATAGTGTTACTCAAATACATAGAATTTCTTGGGGACAAATTGAAAAACCATCGAATATGTATCAAGGCATAGAAAGCCAGATTATTGGTGTTATCAAAATGAGTGGGGAAATGATTTTACTGCTTGATTTTGAAAAAATTGTTGTTGAGATTAACCCTGAATCAGGCATTAGTGTTCAACAAGTGAAGAAACTTGGAAAAAGAGAGAGATCCGATAAAAGAATTGTGGTTGCAGAAGATTCTGCATTATTAAGAAAGCTTTTATATGATACGCTATCAGAAGCGGGCTTTCAATATATTGAATTCTTTGAGAATGGTCAAGATGCTTTGAATTATTTAGAAAGTGTTGTGAATGAAGGAAAAAAAATTGAGGACTATATTCAATTAGTCGTAACAGATATCGAAATGCCACAAATGGATGGACATCACTTAACGAAGAGAATTAAAGGACATAAACAACTTTCAAAACTTCCAGTCATCATTTTCTCATCATTAATAACGGATGATTTAAGACATAAAGGTCAAATGGTAGGCGCAGATGCCCAAGTAAGTAAGCCTGAAATTGCAGAGCTTATTACAAACATTGATCAGTTTCTTTTATAGACTAAATTGATTAATTTCTAAATGGGGAAAATTGAAAAGAGGGTGTCCCAAAAATATAATGTGATGAACACCCTCTTGTATTTCATATAATTTCTAAATTATTCTTTCTGTCAAAGCAAAGTAGATGACAAAACGCGTAAAATCAGCTTTTTTAGAAAGTAAGAGAAAAGGATCCATAAAAAATGTTGGTGAGATTAAGCGTAAAGGCTGTCTGAAAAGTGATAAAACATCATTTTTCAGACAGCCCTTTTTTCTTATCTATTAAAAATCTTTTCCTAAAAAAGAAGAAGTAAATATGTTAGAGGTATTTTGGTTTTTTTGTTTTCTTTTTTTACAAAGAGGCGAATAAATTGAACGTTTTTCCTTTTGTTCCTCGCGTTTACCGATATAATTATAAATAATTGCTTTAGCTTTTGATAATGACATATGTGTTTTTGGGTTACGTTTGTCAGCGATGCGATTGCCTAAATGTGGCAGAGATTTAATATCTTCTTTTGATGGTGGTACGTGAAATAAATAATCTCCACACTCAATCACAACATCGGATTGCTGTTGTGCATATCTAGGGTTATTGGAAAAATGAAGTCCAAGTTTTTTTGCTTTACCTTCTTTAAGCATTTTTTGGATTGCCAATTGTTTAAGCTCGTATAGAAATCTTGGTTGAGGTGCCGCTTTGGCATGCTTATTTACAATAAAGATGGCTTGTGAGAGTTCAAGTACTTGTCCGGGTCGATGATTATTTTCCATTGGCTTCATTATAACTCCTTTCTATGTATGAAAATCTGTCATTATTATAGCATTTTATCACACTAAAGTAATTAAATCATAAAAAAATTCTTTATTTATTCAGATTTGTTTCATAATTATTTCAAAAGATATATAGGAATAATACCTACTTTTTCATTATAATTTTCATTTAGTATAATCTTTATAGGGAGATAAATGTTAATTAGATTCATATAAGCTGTCAGAAAAATAGCTTAAGAATGTAGTTTAAGGGAGTATGTAAAATTAGGATAGAAAGAAAGGATAACTTTAGAAACAGTAATCTGTTTTCTTAAGTTATCCTTTCAAAATAAGATTATAATATTCCTTTTTAGTATGGTTGTTTTTTTATAAGATTAGTAAATAAAATGAACATAAACAGGTGCTTGGAGTGTAAGGTGCGAAAATCCTGCAGATAGAGTTGGACAGTTGAAATCCTATAGGTGTTGTGGGTTGAGCTTCTTCACTTCTCATCCCGCAGAAAGCGAGCTTCTTGGAGCAGATTTTAACCCATGCTCACTTCTTGTTCGTGGCAACAGAGTTTGTAAAAATAGCTTTTTGTATAAACTTGTATTTACGTCTATTTCGTATATATATTGACGTTTTCAGTAATTCCTCCATAAACAGGTGTGTTTGTTTGTGCAGACTGATTAAATTGCATAGGGGCAAAATGAGTTGGATAGCCAGGTGCTGGTGCATACATTGGATATGGATAAGGCTGTGGATAAGCCGGTGGGTAAGGCGGAAAGCATGGTCTGTTAAAACTATTGAATAAGAGTGGACCAATTGCCAAACCTGCCACAAAAGGAATAAGAGGGAAAAAGAAGCGTTGATCTTCTTGGCTATCTGGATAGTATAGTGTGCCATCAGTCATTCTATATATATACCCATTATTTTCATATGGGGAGATACTGTAGTATGGGGAGTAATAAGAATAATACATTACCATACCTCCATTTCTTTTTTCTGTATAGTGTATGGATATGAACAAGAATTGAGCCTGTACATTACAATATGGGCATTTATAATAGAATAGATTGAAAGGGTTTTTGGAATGTTTAAAAAAAGCTTTATAGTTGGTATGGGAGGCTCGCTAGGTGCATTATTACGCTATTTAGTTGGAAGTTTATTTCCTACAATTGCGTTTCCACTTTCAACTCTCACTATTAATATTATTGGATGCTTTCTACTAGGGGGAATAACATCTCTAGCTGGAAGAAATAAATTATCAGAGAAGTTTACTCTTTTACTAGGTACTGGATTTTGTGGTGGATTTACTACAATATCTACATTCTCTTTTGAATCATTTACTTTATTTCACGATTCTCCCATTTTATCGTATCTTTACATGCTATCATCAGGTATTTTAGCGGTAGGAGCGGGTTTACTAGGAATAATCGTTGGAAGATCTAAAGGGAGAAGGTTATGAAAGAAATGATCTGTATTCTTATGGGTGGATTTATAGGTGCATCATTAAGATATTTAAGTAGTATTGTGATTAGTAAATGGTTGTCATTTGGCTCCATTTCATGGGCGACATTGAGTATTAATTATATAGGGTCATTTATCTTTGGTGTTTTTCAAACGATGACCATGTCTAATCCACTGTCAGCCTTTGTATTTATAGGTGTGTTGGGTGCATTTACAACGTTTTCAACTTTTAGTATTGAAACAGTAAAATTATTTGAAAATGGTGAATATAAACAGCTTATTCTCTATATCATTCTTACGATCATGGGTAGTCCACTGATGTTTAGTATTGGTTATTATTTGATGTCATTGTAGATGAAAAACACTTATTTCAGGACGGGAACAAAAACGATAGGGAAGACGAGTAGTTCCTAATCCACGATTAACATACAATGTTAATGACATGAGACGATACAGTCCATCATAATAATGTTTTGCAAAGGGTGGGGTAACAAAAGCTCCAATAATGGGGAGTTGAATTTGTCCGCCGTGACTATGACCACTCAATTGTAACGCTATTGGTAATTCTTTAGTACGTTCAGCAAAATCGGGGGCATGTGACAATAATATACTAAAGGCGTTTTCAGGGATATTATGCATCGTCTCTTCCCAACTAGGCGTGCCTAGCATAGGTTCATCAATACCAGCTAAATAAATAGATTGATTAATGGAATTAGAAATCATTACATTTTGATTTTTTAATAAATGAAAGTCACTATCATGCATGATTTTTTCGTAATTACTTGTCCCATTTCCTCCGTGATCATGATTCCCGAATATACTATACTTACCCATTGGGGCTTTTATTTGTTTTAAAGTATTGCTTATTTCTGTAGTAAGAGGATATTCATTCGGACGATCTAATAAATCACCTGTAAATAAAACAATATCAGGTTTTAACTGATTTATAGTATGAACACATTTTTTTAAATCACCTATTTGGAATTGATAACCTAAGTGTGTGTCGCTAAATTGAACAATTTTTGTCCCTGAAAATCCGCTTGGTATAAGCTTATGAGAAATGGTATGATAAGTAATATCAATCCAATAAGGTTCGATATATTTAGCGTAAAATCGACTTACTAATCCAATGCATGCCAGAATAAATAAAGAAACTATACTATTTTTTATAAATTTCCTTCTCGTTATTTTTTTAGCCATTATTCTCAATCCTACCATCTATTCTTTTTCATATTGCAAAATCCGCATTTAGCTTAATAATAGATAATTGACATGATGTTCTACGTGAAAGTAACGCGATAATTGAATACATATTTGAAAGAAAGTTGTGAAATCAATATATAAAATACTTTTTGTTTTTGTGGGGGTTTAAAATGACAATACATCCTATGATGATCACATTTATCATATTGTTGATTGTTACTATAATGTTTGTTCAAAATAAATATAGAGCAGATTTAATTGCTATGGGATCTTTGCTTGCTTTAACTTTGTTTGAAGTAATATCTCCGAAAGAAGCACTTGCTGGATTTTCAAATTCAGTAGTCATTATGATTGCTGGTTTATTTGTTGTTGGTGCAGGAATATTTGATTCCGGATTAGCTAAAAAAATAGGACATACATTATTAAAATATGGTGGTAATAGTGAGAATAAACTACTCTTTATTATAATGATTACGGTAGGGATAATGAGTGGTTTTTTAAGCAACACTGGTACAGTAGCCATACTTTTACCCATCATTATGAGTATCGCTTTTGAATTGCAAATCAGTCCTTCGCGCTTCTTGTTACCATTAGCATTTGCGAGTAGCTTAGGAGGTTTGCTCACTCTCATTGGTTCCCCTACAAACTTAGTTGTTAGTGAATCGTTAATGAAAGGCGGCTTTGAAGAGCTAGGCTTTTTTAGTATTACAAGTGTCGGAATTATAGCACTAGCTGCAGGTTTGGTCTTCATGATGACTTTTGGGAAAAAGCTCTTACCAAGTAATGAAGAGGCACCTTCACAAAAGGGGAAGGGCATATCAGCTGGTGAATTAGCTGGATTGTATAAAGTATACGATCGTTTACATTTCGTCCATGTTCCAAAGACATCAGATATCGTTGGGGAAAGATTAGCAGACTTAAAGCTTCCCTTAAATTATGAGATAACGGTCATTGAGATAGAAAGAAAAACAAAAGAAAAATTATCATTGAAGTCTGCTAAGCAATCGATTGTAGCTAATGCCAATGAAATTCTACATCCGGATGATTTATTATTAGTATTTGGTGAAGAACAAGCTGTAACAAGATTTATATCTACATTTGAGTTGATTAGAAAACCTTTTCATCTAGAAGATATTAAGGCGAACTTCCTTAATGAAATGTATGGTATGACAGAAATATTAATTGCACCACACTCCAGTCTTGAAGACCATTCAGTAATGGATATTCATTTTCGTGAGAAATATTCGTGTAATGTATTAGCGATTAATCGAAAGGGAGAGTATATTCAGACAGATTTTGCAAAAGAAAAACTTAAGTTTGGTGATGCCTTATTAGTGCATGGTAAATGGGAAAATATCGAAATGATCTCCAATGACAAACATGATTTTATTGTTTTAGGGACTATTTCCGAAGAGGTCAATTTTGTCCATGCAAGTGGAAAGGCTCCTATTGCTGCAGGTATTATGCTTATGATGCTTATACTTATGACCTTTGATATACTATCGCCGGTATTAAGTGTATTACTAGCAGCTTTTTCAATGGTTGTCACAGGTTGTATTCGTTCAATAGAAGAGGCGTATAAGAGAATAAATTTGGAATCCGTTATTTTAATAGCTGCTATGCTTCCGATGGCAACTGCTCTTGAAAAAACAGGAGGAGTTGACTTTATTAGTAACGGGATGGTCGATTTACTAGGTAACACCGGACCTTATGGGCTGTTAATTGGTTTCTATATAGTAACGGCGCTCTTATCTCAATTTATTAGCAATACCGCGACTGCGGTTATTATTTCACCAGTAGCAATTAGTACAGCGGTGGCAATGGGAATTAGCCCTTATCCTCTATTGATTTGTGTGGCGGTTGCAGCAAGTATGTCTTTTGCAACACCGGTAGCATCACCAGCAAATGCACTGGTTATGACGGCTGGAGGACTGAAATTTTTTGACTTTATAAGAGTAGGTGTTTCTTTGCAACTCTTTGTTGGTATATTTATGATTTTAGCTATTCCTTTATTCTTCCCTTTTTAAAAGAGGGACAAAGCGTTTGGCTATTTTCATGATAAACTTTGCTCTATTTTTACGCTGATTTTATACAAGGAATCAATGGGTGGAAATCCGTGAGACTTCGTGACGAAGTGAGCTGTTTGAAACTATAGTAATGAGCTTTCAAATAACCTAAAGATAAATGGATTTATATAAGAATAAGAACAAGCTGAGTTTTGAAATCTCTTAGCTTGTTCTTATTTTTGTTTTCAACGATTTAAATAATTATATGGTCTAATGGATTAGTTCTTTTATATTTTGATAAAAAATGGTAAAATGAAAAATGAATAACTATTCATTTTTTGTGGGGTGATGGAATTGAAAGGGAAAGTAGTAATCGTTACAGGCGGATCTAGTGGTATGGGAATGTATATGGCTAAGCAATTTGTTTCTGAAGGAGCAAATGTTGTTATTACTGGACGAGACTTAGAAAAATTAAATCGTGCAATAGAGGAAATTCAAAATCCAAATGGGAAAGTAATACCTATTGCAATGGATGTAAGAGATATTGAGCAAGTTAAAAGTATGGTAAACCAAACAGTGGCTGAATTTGGCACGATAGATGTTTTAGTGAATAATGCAGCGGGTAATTTCATTTGTCCAGCAGAGAAATTATCTGCAAATGGATGGAAATCAGTTATTGATATCGTATTAAATGGAACATTTTATTGTAGCAGTGAAGTTGGTAAATATATGATTGAAAATGGAGTGAAAGGCTCTATTTTAAATATGGTAGCTACATATGCTTGGGATGCAGGTCCTGGAGTTATTCACTCTGCAAGCGCAAAAGCGGGCGTCCTTGCTATGACAAGAACCCTTGCGGTTGAATGGGGTAGACAATATGGGATAAGAGTGAATGCGATTGCTCCTGGTCCGATTGAACGTACCGGAGGAGCTGATAAGCTTTGGATTAGTGAGGAGGCTGCTAAGCGGACAATAAATAGTGTCCCATTGAAAAGATTAGGTACTCCTGAAGAAATTGCCTATTTAGCATCATTTATGCTATCAGATAAGGCACAATATTTAAATGGTGAATGCATCACTCTAGATGGCGGAAGTTGGTTAAATCAATTTCCATTCTAACGCATCGTATTAATTTGTCTACATCTATTGACAACCAATGGTATAATTTAGCTATCAAGAATATGTTCGGGGGTTACAGCATGGACGCAATGGAAGTGTTGACAAATCTTGAATCTCTGCAACCATATTTCCAACCAATCTTTAGTGCTGATGAGCACGTTGTAATTGGGTACGAAATCTTAGGAAGGTATGTATATGATTCAGATGTAGTGAGTTTAGGAACGTTTTTTCATGATGAAACGATACCAGAAGAGTATAGAATTGATGTAGATAATCGTATTTTAGAATTGGCATTAGAAAAGCTAATGAATGAAGACGGGGATTTCCTCATATTCATCAATCGAGATCCAAATCTCTTAATGCTTGACTATGGTGAGGATTTCCTTGAAATAGTTAAGAAATATGTAAGTGAAAATGAGATGTCAAGAATTGTTATTGAACTATCTGAGAAGAAATTTGCAGGTGATTTGGAAAGTCTTCATCATTTATTATCGTATTATAAAACGTACGGGATAAAAATAGCGATTGATCATCTAGGTGGAGATAATCATTTAGATCGAATTAGTTTACTTTCGCCACATATTTTAAAAGTAAACCTTGAGCAATTGAAAAGCCAAGGGTGGAATTCTCAAAAAGATATTATATCTTCACTAGGGATTATTGCTAGAAAAAATGGTGCGACTTTATTGTATGAAAGTATTGAAACAGTCTATCAGCTACAGTTTGCATGGAGGAATGGTGGACGTTATTATCAAGGATTTTACTTAGCTGAACCTAATGCTAGCCTGATAGAAAAGGAATTATTAAAAGATCGTTTTAGACAGGAATGTCATAGCTTTATAACCTCTGAGAAAAAAAACCTTGAACAGAAATTCAACACGAAAAAAAAGCTCCAAGAAGATGTTCAAAACATTATCCAAAAAATAAAGATAACGAGTTCAGATTATTCAGAGCTTCATGACTTGGCAGTTATGTTAGAACATTATGCATTTCGATTATATATTTGTGATGAAGATGGTTTTCAAAAGTCTCCTAATATCTTTAAAAAAGAGGGAAATTGGCTTGTCCAGAATGAATATAAGTCTAAGAATTGGAGCTGGAGACCTTATTTCTTAAAAACAATTATTAAAATGAGAAATGATCAAAAAGGTGAACTATCAGATTCCTATAGCGATATTGAAACGGGTGAAACGATACGAACATTTTCTATACCATTAAATGAGAATGACTATTTGTTCGTTGATATTTCGTATGACTATTTATATGAGCATGATATTTTTTGAAAGTTCTTCATAATGATTTTGATCATTATGAAGAACCATAAGGGATTGTTAATAGAAAAGAGGGTGTCCAATAAAAGCAAAGCTTTGAGGGCACCCTCTTTTAGTAGTATTTCAACCATTCTTTACTATAGGTAAGAAATGAATTTTTATTAATGAATAGAAAGTAGTTGTTCAATCTTTTCTTGATCAAAACCAATTATTACGGTTTCATTAATTACGATTGTAGGAGTTGAAAATGCATTATATTTATTCATTAATTCTTTTTTTGCTCTACCATCTTTAGCTATATTTTTTTCTTCAAAATCAATGTTATGATTTGTAAAATATAATTTTGCAAATTGACAAGGTGGGCAATTTGGTTGAGTAAATAATACAACTTTGTTCATAAAAATCCTCCATTAAGTTTTTGCTAATACCTAGTATAATATAAAGAGCTATTTTTTGTATGTATTAACGATTTCTTGAAGAATTCTTTATTAATGTATCAATTATTCCCATAGATGACACTTGAAGATCTAAATCTAAAATTTCTTTTAGTGCTGTGTTATTTTCAACTTCCCCATCAGGTAAATACTTTTTAATTTCATTCAAAAGTAATTCACTAGTCAGTTGCACTCTTTCGTTTGTATCTTCACAAGAAATCATTGCTTTTTCTCCACATTCTATAAAGATCGGTAGCCAATATCGAATTTGTTTATACATCTCATTTGGTTTACTACTATGTCCATAATGTCCAAAGTAAATGATGGATGGGTCAATTTGTTCAATTAGACTAACTGATTGTAACATTGCTTCAGGGTTGAATTGACTTGGAGATGTTGACGGTAAAATCAATGATATTTGATTTTGATCTAATTCTTGATAATGGATCCCTGTAGTATCTCCTGTGAATATACCGTTTGATAAGGAGTCGTGAATAGAAATATGGTGGTTAGCATGTCCAGGTGTATGGTAGAAGGTTAATTTACGATCCTCTAGAATAAGTTCTTCTCCGTGTTCAACAATTTTAATTCTTTCTTTTGGAATAGCTAGGATTGGATTAAATAATGAATCAAAGTCGTCACCATACACAGCGCGTGCTCCTGCAATTAAGCGACTTGGATCTACTAAATGTCTTGCTCCCTTAGGGTGAACAATTAAATCCGCATTAGGGCATTTTTCTAATAATAGTCCAGCTCCACCAGCATGATCAAGGTGAATGTGAGTGACGATAATATGTTCAATTGTTTCTAAGTTAACTTCCAGTTGTTCCAATCCAGATAATATGTATGGAATGGACGGACTTGCTGAGGTTTCAATAAGTGTAGACTTCTTTCCTTTTAAAATATAACTTCCTGTTCGATTTTTGCGTTGTAAATCGTGACAATCGATGCAAAAAATTGTACTATTAATTTGTTCTACTTTAGTCAAACTTTTTCCACCACTCTTTCATTAGAATATCTTTATTGTAAAAGGAAAGATTTGCAAAGTAAACATACCAAGAAAATTCTGAATATACTTTAGCATAGCATATGGATAATATCTTATGGTATAGTGAAACCTACCGGTAAGTATTATGATACATATTGAAAGGAGAGACAACATGAGTCAATTACAAGGGATTATTACAAGATTGTTAAGCTTACAAGAACAAGCGAAGGAAACAGAAACAGCACAGCGTTTTTTTGAAATAGATGGTGTGAAAAAATGTCAAGTTACGTTCTTTAATAAAACAGCAATGTTTGAATTAGAGGTTTATGATGAAAAAGGTAAATCATCTAAATATCAATTCGATAACATCGATATGATTACGATTGAAATTTTTGATTTGCTACACGGCTAAGAGTCCATTTGGGCTCTTTTTTAGATCTAAAAGCTAATAATTATGACCTTAAAAGTGACAAATTTCTTAGAATTAGAGAGATTTGTCGCTTTTTCTTAAGGTGTCAACTTCACAATGATTGTAAAATTTATGATATACTATTATTGCATTGACAATAAAAGGATGGTGCTTTAAAGCTGATGCTATTCCTTATATGAATGTATGTCGATTTTAAGTGTTTTCTTACCACATCTTTTTTGGGTTATGAGAACCTCGATATCATTTCATCATATGTTAATCAAAAGAAGGTAAAAATATTTGTAATAGAGTAGGGGTAAAAATTATGCTTACAAGTAATAATACTGAGCTACTTTATTCTTCAATCGAACGTTTTGTCATTCCAGCGGAAAGAGTAGCCCACGTTCAAATTGCCAATAACCTTGAGCACGGATTATTAGTCCTAACTAAAAGCGGATATACTGCAATACCAGTGTTGGATCCTCACTTTAAATTATACGGTTTGATTAGTTCTCCAATGATATTAGATGCAATATTAGGTTTAGAAAGAATTGAATTTGAGAAGCTTGAAGAATTAAAAGTAAGCGATGTAATGAATGATGAACTTCCAAGATTAAAATTAGAAGATAATGTAGAAAAAGGCTTAGCTTTATTAATTGATCATCCTTTCATATGTGTTGAAAATGAGGAAGGTATCTTCGAAGGCATATTAACAAGAAGAGCTTTATTAAAGGAATTTCAAGATCAACTACAATAGGAGTTATACTGATTACTTGTAGGATATGTATAGCTTTAATGTAAAGAAATCTCTTAACGAAAACAGGCTTATAGAGTCTAAAAAACATAATGATAAAAAGAGTACGGCATATAAGGGAATCTTATATCTCGTACTTTTTTTATTTGGAGACATAAAAAGATGAATCCTAGTTTTTTAATATTTAGAAATTGCTATCGCGTTTGAATTTATCTATAATAAAATACAAATGTAATTTTGTATTTTAATAAGAATTTATTATGAAGAGGGAATGCTGATGAGTTTCTCAGAATATCAACTTTTATCTGTTTTAGCTCAAGAAATGAATATGCGTAAAGCAGCAGATCGATTATTTGTTTCGCAGCCTGCCTTATCACAACGATTACAGTCTATTGAAAAGGATTGGGAAACAAAGATTTTTATTCGATCACAAAAAGGTCTTACTTTAACACCTGCTGGAGAAGAAGTCATTAAACTAGCCAATATGATTTTAGAAAAAGAAGAAAGAGTTCGTGAAGAAATCAAAGCTATGGATAATCGGGTATATGGAACACTAAAAATTGCGTGTGCGACCATAGTAGGGCAAAATTGGTTACCAAAAGTTCTAAAGAGCTATGTAAGTAAGTACCCCCATGCCAAAATATCTTTAGTGACTGGATGGAGTAGTGACATTCTGAAGTCGTTATATGAAGATACGGTTCATATTGGAATAATTAGGGGGATGCCGGACTGGAAAGGTGTCAGACATCATTTATTTAAAGATCAAATGTTTCTAGTAGATACTGAAATGAACAAATTAGAACAGGTGCTTGAGACAGATCGGCCGTATATTCAATTTAAAAGTGATTCAAATTATTATCAAGAAATTCAAGATTGGTGGTTACGACATTTTAAAAGTGTTCCAAAACGGACAATTGTTGTAGATCAAATAGAAACGTGCAAACAAATGGCGCTAAATGGAATTGGTTATGCTATTTTACCGGGTATAACGATCCAAAACGATGATCATAACATTTATAAAATTCCGTTATTTGATGATCATAACGAACATCTTGAACGTGATACATGGCTTTTAGGATATGAAAAGTCATTCCAACTACAACAAGTGCAAGCCTTTGTTGAGGTAGTACAAGAATTTATAAAACAATCGAATTTTCAGAAAAATTGACCTTTAGCTTGTCTATCTTGCTACAGTTTGTTAAAGTAACAATAGTAATTTTTGAAATATGGGAGGAATAATATATGAAAATGTTAGATGCAAAAGAAATTATTTCATACATAGCAAATGCTAAAAAATCAACACCAGTTAAGGTATACATCAAAGGGGATTTAGAGGGAATTAATTTTGGTGAGTCTACTCAAGCTTTTATTAATGGAAATACAGGTGTGTTATTTGGAGAATGGGATGACATTAATCAAGCACTTCAAGCAAATGCTTCTAAAGTAGAAGATTACGTTGTTGAAAACGATCGTAGAAATTCAGCGATTCCTTTACTTGATATGAAAAATATTAAAGCGCGAATCGAGCCAGGTGCAATTATTCGTGACCAAGTTGAAATTGGCGAGAATGCTGTCATTATGATGGGAGCTTCCATAAATATCGGTGCTGTTATCGGTTCTGGTACAATGATTGATATGAACGTTGTAATGGGTGGTCGTGCTACTGTCGGAAACAATTGTCACATTGGAGCGGGCTCAGTATTAGCTGGTGTGATCGAACCACCTTCTGCTCAACCAGTTATCATTGAGGATGACGTTTTAATTGGTGCAAATGCTGTTGTGTTAGAAGGAGTTAGAGTTGGAAAAGGTTCTGTCGTTGCAGCGGGTGCTGTCGTAACTGCAGATATTCCTCCTTACTCCGTAGCTGCAGGTGTACCTGCAAGAGTCATTAAGCAAATTGATGATAAAACAAAATCTAAAACAGAAATCATGCAAGAATTACGTCAACTATAAAGAATTAAAAAATACCGTATTAATGTAGAAGAGGCATTGATACGGTATTTTTCTATTTACAGTCATTTAAAATGCATCAAAAGAGAGGATTTATCTTTATAAATATGCTTTATAGAGCCAGCATGGCATAGAATTTTTTGTTAATCTACACTATAATACGATAAAGACATTTTAATATGGGGGAATTTTTTTGAGTACAAAATCAGCTTTTGTCGATATTCGAAGAAAGTTACATAAAATTCCAGAATTAGGGTTTGAGGAATATAAAACACAAGCCTTTTTGTTGGACTATATAAGTAGGTTATCTCAAGAACGTTTAATATTTGAGACATGGAAAACAGGAATATTCGTAAAAGTTAAAGGGATAAATCCATCGAAAACAATAGGTTATCGTGCGGATATTGATGGTTTGCCTATTGTTGAACAGACAAAATTACCTTTTGCTTCAGAACACGAAGGTAAAATGCATGCGTGTGGGCATGATTTTCATATGAGTATTGCGCTAGGTGTACTAACATATATAGTTGAACATCCTATAAAAGATGATATGCTATTTATCTTTCAACCTGCTGAAGAAGGGCCAGGTGGTGCGTTACCAATGATGTCATCAGAGCAGATGAAAAAATGGAAACCTGATATGATAATAGGATTACATATTGCTCCTGAGTACCCTGTTGGTACAATTGCTACTAAAGAAGGCTTATTATTCGCCAATACTTCAGAATTGTATATCGATTTAGTGGGTAAGGGTGGACATGCTGCTTACCCTCATAAAACAAATGATATGGTAGTATCAGCTTGTCAATTAGTTGGACAATTACAAACTATTATATCAAGAAATGTCGATCCTTTAGACTCTGCTGTTATCACAATTGGTAAAGTAACAGGTGGAGCCGTCCAAAATGTTATAGCTGAAAACGCACGCTTAGAGGGGACCATTCGCACTCTTTCCCCAGAAAGTATGAAGAAGGTTAAATCAAGAATTGAAGCTTTGGTGAATGGCTTGAAGCTTGGTTTTGAATGTGAAGCAGCTATTGATTATGGAGCGATGTACTATCAAGTGTTTAATGAAGAAAAGTTGACACGAGAATTTATGCGTTTTGTTGATGAAGAAAGTGAAATGAAATTAGTTGAATGTACAGAAGCGATGACTGGTGAGGATTTTGGATACATGCTTAAGGAAATCCCAGGCTTTATGTTTTGGCTAGGCGTTGATTCAAATCAAGGGTTACATCATGCTCAACTAAACCCTAAGGAGGAAGCTATACCAAAAGCGATTGATTTACTTTGTTCATACATTGAATGGATAGGGAATAAATAAAATCACAAAAAAGCAGTTAAATACTGTCTTTTTTGTTTTGTCCATAAAACAGTGTTACCTACATAAATAGTTTGGCGAAAATGGATAATAATTTCCATTATTAGCTATAATTTGACTTTGATTTGTCGAATGATATAATTAATTTTGTGAGTATTTGAATAATTGAGACTGTTTAATAATCTCAATTTACATATCAAAATAACTTTTGGAGGGATATACAAATGCCTGAACGTATGGTAGGAAAACAAGCACCAAGATTTGAAATGGAAGCAGTGTTACCTAATAAAGAATTTGGTAAAGTTAGTCTTGAAGAAAATATGAAGAACGATAAATGGACTGTATTATTTTTCTATCCAATGGATTTCACTTTTGTTTGTCCAACTGAAATAACAGCCCTTTCTGATCGTTATGATGAATTTGAAGATTTGGATGCAGAAGTGATTGGAGTATCTACAGATACAATTCACACACATTTAGCTTGGATTAAAACAGATCGTAAGGAAAATGGTTTAGGGAATCTAAACTATCCATTAGCGGCAGATACAAATCATGTTATCTCTAGAGAATATGGTGTGTTAATTGAGGAAGAAGGTATTGCACTTCGTGGGTTATTCATCATTAATCCAGAAGGTGAGCTTCAATACTCGGTAACAAATCATAATAATATTGGGCGTGACGTTGATGAAACACTTCGAGTTCTTCAAGCGCTACAAACTGGTGGTCTTTGCCCAGCAAACTGGAGACCAGGTCAAAAAACACTCTAATAAGTAGAGATAAATAGGTTCTATAATAATGGTCATGCAGAAGCGTAGCTTTTTGCTAACCAAATTTGATTGTTAAAAGGGTGTCTAAAAAGCTTTGCTTTTCTTTGACACCCTTTTTTAAGCTATATACTCACTTTGGTGGTACTGTAAAAAAGGACGAATTGGAGTCGATATCAGCAATGAATTATATAGCTTTAAAAAAACACATGGATAATATGGAGGTCAATAATAATGAAATTACGTGCCGAAATGCCTGAATTAACAGGAGCTACAGCCTGGTTAAATGGTGAAGTTTCGAAAGAACAATTAGTAGGAGAGAAGCCAACCCTTATCCACTTTTGGTCTATTTCATGTCATTTATGTAAAGAAGCTATGCCTCAAGTGAATGATTTTCGTGATCGATACAAAGATCGTTTAAACGTAGTAGCTGTTCATATGCCTCGTTCGGAAAATGATTTAGATTTAGAAGAAATTAAAAAAGTGGCTGCAGAGCACGATATCGTACAACCGATTTTTGTTGATAGTGAACTGAAATTAAACGATGCTTTTGAAAATCAATATGTTCCAGCATATTATGTGTTTGATAAAACAGGGGTACTTCGTCACTTCCAAGCTGGTGGTAGTGGTATGAAAATGCTTGAAAAACGTGTAAATCGCGTATTAGATGAATCAGCAAAAGAAGAATAGACCATTCCTGAGATATGATTCTATATTAATTAAACTTTTTTATAGGTAGCAAAGTAATATGCGAAAACAGCTTTAATAAAGACTACATTTTGTCATGAAATGTAGTCTTTTTGAATCCATTTAATATGCAGTTAAAAATATGCCATAATTCATTTCTGCGGCTCTTTATTACAATTAACCTCTCCACTATTTAGATTTATAAAAAAACGCTAGAATGCTTTGTTATTCAAGTTTAAAGGCTGTATAAAAAATGACAGTATGTGAATAAATTGAGGATAGAGCGCTTTTTCTTATATGGTGAAGTGAAGGAGAGATTGGTTCCTTTTGATTCATTGTGGTAGAATATGAAAAGATTATGTAAGTAGTAATATAATCATGGAGGAATGACCGTGAAAAAAGAGTTTGCCATAATAGGGTTAGGACGTTTTGGTGGAAGTATTTGCCGCGAACTTGTTGATCAAGGGATGGAAGTACTCGCTATTGATCATGATGAAGACCGAGTGAATGAATTTGCGTCGATTGCTTCTCATGCAGTTATTGGGGATACTACAGATGAATCTGTTTTGAAGAGCTTAGGTATTCGTAATTTTGATCATGTAATTGTTGCGATTGGTGATGATATTCAAGCTAGTATATTGACAACTTTAATGTTGAAAGAACTTGGAGTTAAAGATATTACAGTTAAAGCCCAAAATGATTATCATGAAAAAGTATTAACAAAAATTGGTGCCGATCGCGTTGTGCATCCAGAAAGAGATATGGGAAGACGAATTGCTTATAAAATTGCTTCGAATAACGTTCTTGATTATCTAGAACTTTCTGATGAGCACTCAATTGTTGAGATTGTTGCTAGTCACAAGTTAGAGGGTAAATCATTAATAGATCTTGACATTCGCGCGCGATATGGAATTAATATTGTTGCTTTTAAAAGAGGAAAAGAAATCATTGTGTCTCCATTAGCAAATGAAACTATTCAATTAGGAGATATTTTGATTGTAATTGGTGCAGATGAGGATATCAACCGATTTGAGAAGAAAGTATTGGAATAATACAAGCCTTTATTTAGTAATAATTCATAATAAAAACGAATTCACTAAAGTTGTTCGCTATTTCTAATAGTGAAAAGATCGCTTTATAGTATCATCTGAACGACTTATAACAGTCGAATAAAAAAGAACTAATATAAAAAGAACGAGAACATTCGTTTAAGTAATGCTTAAGTAGAATGTTCTCGTTCTTTCTTTTTTGTTTGTACGAGCATAATAAAAGGCTTATGTTGAAGCGCTTCTCATTTCTATTATGTAAAGAACTTCTTACTCCTTTGAGTTAATTTCTTATGACTAGGAGAAGAATGGAATATACATAGCTGCTCGAAAGATTATACATGATTATTTATCTACTTCCATGATAATTGGAAGTATCATTGGTCGACGCTTAGTCTTTTCGTATAGGAAAGGAGAAAGTGTGTCTGTAATTTCGTTTTTAATTTCCGACCATTGGCTTGTTTTTCTTTCCATTACTTTGTTTAAATGCTTTTTCAAAATCGTTTGGGCATCATTGATTAAATCCCCAGATTCACGCATATATACAAAGCCTCTAGAGATTATGTCAGGGCCAGCAGATATCTTAAACTCTTTCATATTAATGCTAACCACTACAACAACAAGACCCTCCTCAGAAAGAATTCTACGATCTCGTAAAACGATGTTACCGATATCTCCAATTCCATTTCCGTCTACATAGACTGAACCAGATTGAATTTTACCAGCAACTTGTGCTGTTGTGCTACTCAAAGAAAGAACTTCACCATTATCCATAATAAAGCAATTTTCTGGTGCTACTCCACAATCAATGGCATGTTGAGCATGCATTTTTTGCATACGATATTCCCCGTGAATTGGCATAAAGAATTTTGGTTTCATCAAGCGAATCATTAATTTTTGTTCTTCTTGCCCACCGTGTCCAGAAGTATGAATATTGCTTAATTTGCCATGAATAACATCTGCACCTGCTTTGAATAGCATATTAATTGTTCTAGATACGCTAATTGTGTTCCCTGGAATTGGAGAAGAAGAAAATACAACTGTATCACCAGGGATAATTTGGATTTGACGGTGAGTACCGCTTGCAATTCTAGATAAAGCAGCCATTGGCTCGCCTTGGCTTCCTGTACAAAGAATCGTTACTTTGTTGGCAGGAAGACGGTTGATTTGTTGAGAATCAATAAACGTATCTTTTGGACAATGAATATAGCCAAGTTCTTGACCAATTTCAATCGCTGCTTCCATGCTTCGTCCAAATACAGCGATTTTTCTTCCGTTTTCAACAGCAGCTTCTACCACTTGTTGAAGACGATGAATATTTGATGCAAATGTTGCGAAAATAACACGACCTTCTACTTTTCTAAAAATATCATGAATACTTTCTCCAACAAGTCGTTCACTCATTGTAAAGTGCGGTACTTCACTGTTTGTGCTATCCGATAACAAGCAAAGAACGCCTTCTTTACCGATTTCCGCCATCTTCGTTAAGTTAGCTGGTTCGCCCACTGGCGTAAAATCAAATTTAAAGTCGCCTGTATGAACAATTTGACCAGGAGGGGTCTTTACTACAATTCCATATGAATCAGGAATACTATGTGTAGTTCTGAAAAACGAAACGGATGTTTTTCTGAATTTAATAATATCCTCTTCTTGGATTTCAATTAGTTTAGCCTGTCTAAGTAAGCCGTGCTCTTCTAATTTATTTTTTATGAGACCAAGAGCTAGTTTTCCTCCGTAAATCGGTACGTTGATTTGTTTTAGAAGATAAGGAATACCACCAATGTGGTCTTCGTGTCCGTGCGTAACAAATAAACCTTTAATTTTGTCCTCGTTCTTAACTAAGTAGGAGTAATCAGGTATAACGTAATCAATGCCTAGGAGCTCATCTTCGGGGAATTTAATACCTGCATCAATTAATACGATCTCATCTTGAAATTGTACTCCGTAAGTATTTTTACCAATCTCGCCAAGTCCACCAAGAGCAAACACAGCAGTTTGGTCATTTTTAACAAATTTCATATATTATCATTGCTCCAATACTATAAAGTCTTCATTTTGTTGCTCGTATGCTAAATAAGCTTCGTCTACAAGACCAACATATTCAATATTATATTTTCTATCTTTTAATATTTGTCTTGCTTCACGTACAGATTCAGCTTTTACATAAACTGTTTTTGTTTTTTCTCTAACTGGTACCTCAGTTAAGCTTTCTTGATAGTAAACTTTGTAAATCATTAAAAATCTCTCCTTATTCCTTTTAATTGCTTATTTCATTATATATAAAAACAGCATTTATTTCATGTAATACAACATGATGCTCCTTTAAGCACTTTTTTTCTCGTTAAGTAGTATTTTAGAAAACTTTACATGAAAGAACAAGCCCTTCGCAAGTTTTGAAGGGCTGTATTAGTAAAAAAACTATGCGATTGTTTTTTTTCTTAGCATATCTTTCCATTGTTTTAGCAGTTTTTTCCGCAGCTTTTTCAGCATAGCAGATCACTCCCTTATTATTATTGTAAACTAATGCGCAAGAAAGTAAATAAGTCTTTAGGTGAATTTCTTACAATTTGGGAACATTACTTGTATAAATTGAAAAAGTTCAAATAAAATCCGATCAAGTATTTTGCTTGTCCTATTTATTAGTATATGGAAAATGATTAATATCTTTCATAATAATCATTTTTGCTAGAAAATTATTTTTGGATGGTGTCCTCTTAACTTGACATTCGTTTTTATAGCGTTTTTAATAAAACTGACTCAAAATCCACTTAGAAATGTAGGGAAGTATAATTTATGAAAAAAATTGTGTTTTTTGACATAGATGGAACGTTATTGGATTTCAATAAACAATTACCGAAATCAACAAAAGAGGCGATACAACGCCTTCAAGAAAATGGTATATATGTCGCTATTGCAACTGGTAGAGCACCTTTTATGTTTGAAAAATTAAGAAAAGAATTAGATATAGATTCTTATGTTAGTTTTAATGGACAGTATGTCGTTTTTGAAGGTGAAGTCATTTATAAGAATCCTTTAAAAATAGAACAATTACAACAAATGCTTGCTCAAACGAAAGAGAAGGAAGTTCCGCTAGTTTTTATGAATGAACATACATATAAAGGCACTGTATCATCAAATAAACATGTAGAAGAGACATTACAAGCATTTGATTTAGAACTTCCTAAAAATGATGAAGCTTTCATAAGTGAATCTGATTTATATCAAACGTTATTATATGTTAATGATCAAGAAGAGAAAGATTATCAAAGATATACAGATTTTAGATTTGTAAGATGGCATCCGAATTGCGTCGATGTATTACCGCAAGGAGGATCTAAGGCAGCTGGTATCCAAAAGTTTATTGAAAGAGCTGGATTTGAGTTGAAAGATGTATATGCATTTGGTGATGGTTTAAATGATATTGAAATGCTGCAAACAGTTGGAACAGGTGTAGCGATGGGAAATGCAGAAGAAGAGTTATTGAAATATGCTGATCTCGTAACAGCGAGAGTAGATGAGGACGGTATATATAAAGGTCTAGTAACACTAGGTTTGATATAAAGAGAAAGGGCTGACGTAACAGTGTTGAATTTCTGTTATCGCCAGCCCTTTTACTATAATAAGAAAATGGATCGTGATGAAATGGTTGCTTCGCTATTCTGTTTATTTTTCATTATGAAAATGAGTGAATAAATTTTAAGATAATAGGGTGATAAATGGAAAAAAGTATCGTTTTCTTATCTATTAATTACAGTAGCTCCAGGTATTTCTGCGAATGGATCTTTTGAATTAATGTGATCAAAGAATAAGATACCGTTTAAATGGTCAATTTCATGCTGAAAACAAACTGCTGGTAGCCCTTTTAAACGAAGTTTTACCTCTTCCCCTTCAGGTGTAAAACCTTTAACTGTAATACGAGAATATCTTGATACAAACCCTGGTACAGAACGATCTACTGATAAGCAACCCTCTCCACCTGCTAAATACGATTTTTCAACTGAATGGCTTACAATTTTTGGATTTATTAATGCATAGCTATATAAATTTCCTTTATCATCTGATACATGTACAGCGATAATTCTTTTAGAAACATTTATTTGTGGGGCTGCTATGCCTATTCCAGGACGAAGACCATATTTTTGTGAAATTTCTTCATCTTGACTATTAATAACATACTCTAGAAGTTTTTGCGCGATTTCTTTATCTTCCTCTGATGCCGGTAAAGTAACTTCTTCAGCTACTTTTCGTAATACGGGATGATCTTCTAAAACTATGTCTTTCATTGTAATCAACTTACATCCACCTCAACCTTAATGTGAAAATTATTTTATCCCGCTTTTATTCGTGCTAGGACGTATAAGACTGTTTGTTTTATCAATTAAAATCTTACCTTAACTTCGAATCCTTGTAAATAAATGTAGTCTTAAGAGGATATCTCCCTATATATTCTATTCAAATTTTGGCAAGTAATGTATCTTCAATTCTGGTTGTTGTATGTGGGGTATTATGGTGCTATTTCAAAATAATAAATGTATAAGAATTTTTTTCAATATAGGAAAAGGGGGAGGTTTTTCTATCTATAGTCGAAAAGGACAAAATGTAAGTGTTTTCAACGTTTGTTCAATAAAATTCAATAAAATTTCGCTTTTTATAGTACAGTTGATAATAATATTATATAACAGAATATCAAAGTGATTATAATATAATATTTGATTAGAATATAAATAAAAGATAAACATAAGTGTTGACGGCTTGAGCGGTCATCGTGTACACTCTAGATAATCAAACGATGTTGTTACAATATAATGTTTTTTAACAATAGTACAGATGAATTTTCTGTGTGAGAAAAAGCGATATACGTTTGGTTCAAAGAATGTTGTGGAAAATAATTATTGACATTTATTACGTAAGCTAAAACGATTTTTTTAAAAAGAAAAAATTTTTTGAGTTTACTACCTTTTAATACAAGGAAGGAAAAGGTGATAAGAATGGACGTTAAAAAAACAAACGTATTGATTGATGTTAATAAGCAATTAGATGAGATTAATAATCAATTTCAAACGATTCAAATATTAAATGAAGAGGGCCAAGTTGTTAATCCTGATTTAATGCCTGAAATCTCTGATGAACAATTACAAGAATTGATGACAAGAATGGTATACACTCGTGTGTTAGACCAACGTTCAATTTCTTTAAATAGACAAGGTCGTCTAGGTTTCTATGCTCCAACAGCTGGTCAAGAAGCTTCACAGCTTGGTTCGCAATTTGCTTTAGAAAGCGAAGATTTCATTCTTCCGGGCTATCGAGACGTTCCTCAACTTATTTGGCATGGACTTCCGCTCTACCAAGCCTTCTTATTCTCACGTGGACACTTTGTTGGTAACCAAATTCCAGAAGGTGTTAATGTAATTTCACCTCAGATTATTATCGGGGCTCAATATATTCAATGTGCTGGTGTCGCACTAGGAATGAAGAAAAATGGTGCTAAATCAGTAGCAATTACTTATACAGGTGATGGTGGTGCTTCACAAGGGGATTTCTATGAAGGAATTAACTTTGCAGGTGCTTTTAAAGCTCCAGCTATCTTCATTGTTCAAAATAACCGCTATGCGATCTCAACTCCAGTTGAAAAACAGTCAGCTTCTAGAACAATAGCACAAAAAGCTGTAGCTGCTGGTATTCCAGGTGTTCAAGTTGATGGTATGGATGTCTTAGCTGTATATGCTGCAGTTAAAGAAGCACGTGAGCGTGCGATAAATGGTGAAGGACCAACACTTATTGAAACATTAACATATCGTTATGGTCCACACACAATGGCCGGAGACGACCCTACCCGTTATCGTACTTCAGATATTGATAATGAATGGGAGAAAAAAGATCCGCTTGTTCGATTCCGTAAATACTTAGAAAGTAAAGGATTATGGAATGAAGAAAAAGAAACAGCTGTTATAGAACGTGCTAAGGAAGAAATCAAAGATGCAATCAAATTAGCAGATGCAACTCCAAAACAAAAAGTAACAGACTTAATTAATATAATGTTTGAAGAAATGCCAGTTAATTTAAAAGAACAGTACGAAATCTACAAAGAAAAGGAGTCGAAATAAACTATGGCTCAAATGACTATGATTCAAGCAATTACAGATGCACTTCGTGTCGAAATGAAAAATGATGAGAAAGTTCTAGTCTTTGGTGAAGATGTAGGGAAAAACGGTGGGGTTTTCCGTGCAACTGAAGGTTTGCAGGCTGAATTTGGTGAAGATCGAGTATTTGATACACCACTAGCAGAGTCTGGTATTGGTGGACTAGCAATAGGTTTAGGATTACAAGGATTCAGACCAGTTCCAGAAATTCAATTTTTCGGCTTCTTATTTGAAGTTATGGATAGTATTGCTGGACAAATGGCTCGTATGCGCTATCGCTCAGGTGGTAGATACCATTCACCAGTAACAATTCGTTCTCCTTTTGGCGGTGGTGTTCATACTCCAGAAATGCATGCAGATAGTTTAGAAGGTTTAATGGCTCAAACACCAGGTGTAAAAGTTGTTATCCCGTCAACACCTTATGATGCGAAAGGATTATTGATTTCATCTATCCGTGATAATGATCCGGTTATTTTCTTAGAACATATGAAATTATATCGTTCATTCCGTCAAGAAGTTCCAGAAGGGGAATATACTATTCCGCTTGGGAAAGCTGATGTGAAACGTGAAGGTACAGACGTAACATTGATAGCTTATGGAGCAATGGTTCAAGAATGCTTAAAAGCAGCAGATGAATTAGAAAAAGCAGGAAAATCTGCTGAAGTGATTGATTTACGTACGGTTAGTCCGTTAGATATTGATACGATTATTGCTTCAGTTGAAAAAACTGGTCGAGTAGTAGTTGTACAAGAAGCTCAAAAATCTGCTGGAATTGCAGCTAATGTAGTAGCTGAAATTAATGAAAGAGCGATTTTAAGCTTAGAAGCACCGGTGTTAAGAGTAACAGCTGCTGACACAGTCTTTGCATTCTCGCAAGCTGAAACAGTATGGTTACCAAACTATAAAGATATTATTGAAACAGCAAATAAAGTATTAAATTTCTAAAATAAAACTAGCTCGGTTTGTTAATTGGTCAAAATTGGGTAAACCTTCTATGAGTTATGGAAGGTTTACCTGAATTATAGGAGGTTGATGTAGGTGTCTTTTAAATTCAAATTACCAGATATAGGTGAAGGAATTCATGAAGGTGAAATTGTAAAGTGGTTTATTAAACCAGGTGATAAAGTACAAGAAGATGATGTTTTGTGTGAAGTGCAAAATGATAAGGCTGTCGTTGAAATCCCTTCTCCAGTTGCTGGTACAGTAGAAGAAGTATTAGTAGAAGAAGGAACAGTTGCAGTTGTCGGCGATGTACTTGTGACTTTTGATGCTCCAGGTTATGAAGATCTTTCTTTTAAAGGTGACGAACATCATGAGGAAGAAAAAGCGCCTGAAGCAACTGCAGATGTAAAAGAGGAAGTAAAAGAAGAGACTACTGTACAAGAAACAAAAACGAAACGTATCATTGCGATGCCTTCAGTTAGAAAATACGCACGTGAAAAAGGTGTGGATATCACTCTTGTAAGTGGCTCTGGAAATAACGGACGAGTGTTAAAACAAGATATCGAAGCCTTCTTAAATGGTGGAAATGCAAACGAGGATACAAAAGAAGAAATCATAACTGAAACAGAAAAAACTGTTGCTAATGAAGGAAAAGTTGCATCGTCACCTGTTGTTCTTGAAGGTGAATTCCCAGAAACTCGCGAAAAAATGAGCGCCATACGTAAGGCTATTGCTAAAGCTATGGTAAACTCTAAAAGTACAGCTCCGCATGTAACCTTAATGGATGAAATTGATGTTACCAAATTAGTGGCGCATCGTAAGAAATTCAAAGATGTTGCAGCGGAAAAAGGAATTAAACTTACGTTCTTACCGTATGTTGTTAAAGCATTAACGAGTGCATTACGTGAATATCCAATTCTAAATACTTCTGTTGACGATGCAAACAGTGAAATTATCCAAAAACATTATTATAACATCGGTATTGCTGCAGATACAGAGAAGGGCTTGTTAGTACCAGTAGTTAAAAATGCAGATCGTAAATCTGTTTTTGCGATTTCTAATGAAATTAATGAACTGGCTGGGAAAGCGCGTGATGGTAAATTGGCACCAGCTGAAATGAAAGGTGCTTCTTGCACAATTACGAATATTGGTAGTGCTGGTGGTCAATGGTTTACACCTGTTATCAATCATCCAGAAGTTGCGATTTTAGGTATCGGTAGAATTGCTGAAAAAGCGATTGTGCGAGATGGTGAGATCGTCGCTGCACCAGTATTAGCTTTATCTTTAAGCTTTGATCACCGTATCATTGATGGTGCGACAGCTCAAAATGCTTTAAACCACATTAAGCGTTTATTGAACGATCCAGAATTACTATTAATGGAGGCGTAAAAGATGGTAGTAGGAGATTTCCCGATTGAAACAGATACTCTTGTCATAGGAGCAGGTCCAGGAGGATATGTAGCAGCTATAAGAGCAGCTCAACTAGGTCAAAAAGTTACTGTTGTAGAAAAAGGTACTGTTGGAGGGGTTTGTTTAAATGTCGGTTGTATTCCTTCAAAAGCATTAATCACAGCAGGTCACCGTTATGATCATGCTAAAAATTCAGCGGATATGGGGATTACAGCTGAAAATGTTCAAGTTGATTTCTCAAAAGTACAAGAATTTAAAAATTCTGTTGTAAAAAAATTAACAGGCGGAGTAAGCTCATTATTAAAAGGTAACAAAATCGATACAGTTTATGGAGAAGCTTATTTTGTTGATGAAAACACTGTACGTGTTATGGATGAAAACTCTGCACAAACATATAAGTTTAAAAATGCTATCATCGCTACAGGTTCAACACCTATAGAGATTCCAGCGTTTAAATATAGCAAACGTGTTATCGATTCAACAGGGGCACTAAATCTTCAAGAAATTCCAGAATCACTTGTAGTAATCGGTGGTGGAGTTATCGGTACAGAGTTAGGTGGAGCTTATGCTAACTTCGGTACTAAAATTACGATTCTTGAGGGTGGCCCTGAAATCATTCCTGGTTTTGAAAAACAGATGACAACGCTTGTAAAACGTAACTTGACTAAAAAAGGCGCTACAATTGTTACGAATGCTCTAGCTAAAGGCGTTGAAGAATCTGAAGATAAAGTAATCGTTACGTATGAAGCGAAAGGTAAAGAAGAAAAAATAGAAGCGGATTATGTATTAGTTACTGTTGGTAGAAAACCAAACACACGTGAAATTGGTTTGGAAGAAATCGGAGTAAAACTAACTGATCGCGGATTAATTGAAACTGATAAACAATGTAGAACAAGTATTAGTAACATCTACGCAATTGGTGACATTGTTTCTGGTCCTCAACTTGCTCATAAAGCTTCTTATGAAGGAAAAATTGCAGCAGAGGCAATTGCTGGTCATGCAGCTGAAATTGATTATTTAGCAATTCCTGCAGTAGTATTCTCTGAGCCAGAATTAGCATCTGTTGGTTATTCTGAAAAACAAGCTAAAGATGAAGGTTTAGAAATTGTAGCTGCTAAATTCCCATTTGCAGCAAATGGACGTGCCCTTTCATTAAATGAAGCTGAAGGATTTATGAAAATTGTTACAAGAAAAGAAGATGGACTTGTAATTGGTGCGCAAATCGCAGGTCCTGGTGCTTCTGATATGGTTTCTGAGCTAGGCTTAGCGATTGAAGCAGGAATGACTGCTGAAGATATTGCAATGACCATTCATGCTCATCCAACTTTAGGTGAGATCACTATGGAAGCTGCTGAAGTTGTATTAGGAAGCCCAATTCATATCGTTAAATAATATGTTCATTTTAAGGTAATTTCAATTTGGGTAATCCAAATTGAAATTACCTTTTTTTTTGTTGTGAAAAAGAAAACCCTGGGCTATGCCTAGGGTTCTAAAAAGCTTATAGCGTGGTATTAAAAAAAACTCTTCCGAGGTGCTAAACTATTTTTGGTTCGCCAACCAAAATAAAAGCATACGGAGGAGTTTTTTATGTCAAAAGACACTAATAGTTTAGCACACACAATTTGGAATTGTAAGTATCATATCGTCTTTGCACCAAAGTATAGAAGGCAAGTTATTTATGGGAGAATAAAGAAGGATATTGGGCAAATACTACGCACTTTATGCGAAAGAAAAGGTGTAGAAATCATTGAAGCAACAGCGTGTAAAGATCACGTGCATTTGTTAGTAAGCATTCCACCTAAGTTAAGTGTGTCTGTATTTGTAGGTTATTTAAAAGGAAAAAGTAGCTTGATGATATTTGATCGTCATGCCAATCTGAAATATAAATATGGAAATCGAAAATTTTGGTGTACAGGATTTTATGTAGATACAGTTGGAAGAAATAAAAAGGTAATACAAAATTATATACGTAATCAAATACAAGAAGATATAGTCGCAGAACAGCTAAGTATGATGGAATATATTGATCCATTCACTGGTGAAGAGGTAAAGAAAAAGAATAGAAAATGAGCGGAAGACCTTTTAGGTCAAGCCAGTAAAAGTAGTACAAAAGGCGAACTATTCAGAAGCCCTTTAGGGTTTGGTCAGTAACAAAGGCTTTCAGCCGCAGAACAAACCACCCGTTCTCACGGGTGGTTTTGACTTTTATGAGACAATATTAAAGTAAAAAAGAAAATCTATATTAATTCATCAACAAATATAGTCACAAACTGCCTCTATGAAAAAATAAGTTTTACTTAGTCTCAACTGTAAAATGATTTGTCAGACCCTCATTAATAGCTCAATCCTTTTAACCCTTTTCATAATTTTCAAAGAAGTAGCATATACTTTTTGGGGATAACTTGTCTGATGAATGGAAGGAGTTGAGCAGTGTGAGAAGCTATACGGTTATTCTAATTCAATGGATTGTATGGAGTGGATTCTCGATAGCTGAATGGCTTTCGCGCCATGATCGACTTGTTTTTAAAGCGTTCATGTTTGTTGTGTTTCTACAGATTTCCATTTTTATTGGAAAATCTATTCTCCATTCTAATTTAAAAACAGGAGTTGTAACCAGTATAAGCCTTCTAACATATGTTGGTATTCATATAGTATTTAATCAGGTATTATATTAGTCTTACATGTTGTTATGTAAGAAATAAAATAGATTTACATTTTATTTTCTTGGGTAATGATAAATAATCTTTTCATTAAATAAATGTAACTCACCTTTAAGTTTTTTTGAAATAAATTTACAAAATTCATTTGCTTTTGATTTATCTCCGTATGTTGAAGAATTTACTAATGAAACTTGAATATAACTCTGAATTCTTTCTTGATTATCCTCATTTATAAGTTCTTGTCCAACTGCCATAATAATAATATTGTAACGATCTTTTGTCGAAGATAAATAGAACCACTGGCTATTACCTTCTTCTGTTTCTTTGATTTCGTATGGGAAAGCATAGTCACCATAATCCCAATCGAGCTGTGTCCCTGTTTTGCTTGTAATTTCTTTATAGTAGTGGAGTATGTCTTTGATTTCGTCTAAAGTAATAATTTGTTTAGTGGAAGAAGGAACAAGTTTAATATAAGCACTTTCAGTAACGTTCATAAATACACCCTCTTTGTTTTCCTTATTTATACTTTTATTCTATCATTTGTAAAATATATAAAATAGTCTATTCTTCAATAGATATCGATTGACAAATAATTCCAATTATATTTATAATGATATTTAACTATTTAAAAGGAGGTATCATTATGGAACTATTCGAAAAGTTATATGACGAGTATGAAAGCGCTAAAGTTCGTTTTATTGGTTTTACTACGAAGGAAACTCGCTATGATTTTGGGATTATTTATACGAATATGTTCTTTGGAAAACCGTTAGTAATTTGTGTGCAAACAGGTCGTTCTACCCTCCTAGAATCCAGTGATTTAAACGATTTAGATCATTTAAAATCAGTTTTTCGTATTACGTCAATAGAAGAAGCCATGGACTTAGCAGAATTTTTAAAAGAAGAATTACCAGATGTGCCATTTCAATCAGAATATGAATAAGTAACTTTATTAAAAGGAGGTATTCTTACAGTTATGTATGATACCTCCTTTTTGATTTCTTAAATAATTACGGATTAAATACAAAGTTTAGTTAAAGTTAATGATGGATAATAGCTCCTCTCCAATGAACCTTACTATGGAATCTTTTCTATTCCGTTCAAATCCACTGATTTCCACTCATTTACTTCATGTTCCTAATCGATAGTAGCAATATCGAAGTTGAAAACAAAATCAGTATTAGAAAATAGAAGAATAATATAATCATTAATGGTTATATATTATGTATAAATGAAATATGATACACTAATAAGTCCTCGTTTAGTTATGAAAATGTTTAAATGTTACATACAATTAAGGCTTGATTTTTTAAATGTGTTATATTATTATAGATTTAAATAGTTAAGCGTTTACATTAAAATGTTAAGGGAGACGGGGAAATGGGTACTATTATTTGTCAATCATGTAAAAATACGATTGCTTCTTTTGAGGATGAAAAAGTAACTGTTCTATACTCTAAGTGTAAAGGCTGCAATTCAGAAACTAACAATAAGTAATTAAAAAATTGAATCATACTTGAAATAGAAATTTTATGAAGATAACTATCTTTAATTAACTACAATTTTAACTTGTCATTAAAAGGTATTGTGAGGATTTCCTCTCAATGCCTTTTGTCGTTTAGGTGGTAACAAATAGTTATAATGAACTGTTTAGGGATCACAATGGCAGAGCTTTTTCGACTTTTGCTGTAAGTGATGAATATTAAAGGTTTTGTGTTTTCATTTTTTGAGAATTTGATACTTGGTCTCTAAATTTAGAATATACATTTTAAAAGAAGGATAATGAAACGATATCATGCTTTTCTTAAAATAGGAGACAAATAGATTAGGAATTAGATATTATGGTTTATGAGGGTGTATATGAATGAAGGAGGAGAATAGAATGAATTGGGAAACAAGGGTAACGAAGTTATTAGGAATTAAATATCCGATCATTCAAGGTGGATTAGCGCATCTAGCATATGCTGATCTTGCTGCAGCTGTTTCGAATGCGGGGGGATTAGGACAGGTTACGGCTATGAGTTTAGATAGTCCAGAAAAGTTAAGAGCAGAGATACGAAGAGTTAAAACGTTGACTGATAATCCTTTTGGAGTCAATTTTGCTATTGGGACTAACGGGCGTCCTTTCGAGGCGTATGTTGAAGCGGCAGTTGAAGAAGGAATTGAGGTTGCTACGATAACAGGTGGTAATCCTCAAGGGATTTTTGATTTATTAGAAGGAACAAATGTAAAAAAAATAGTACTAGTTGCTGCTCGTAGACAAGCTGAAAAAGCAGAAGAGTTAGGAGCAGATGCGGTAATGGTTGTAGGTCAAGAAGGAGGAGGTCATTTAGGGAGAGATGACGTTGGAACGATGGTTCTTATTCCTCAAGTAGTTGATTCAGTTTCGATTCCGGTTATTGCCTCTGGTGGTATTGGTGATGGTAGAGGATTAATGGCAGCTTTAAGTCTAGGTGCTGAAGGTATAGAAATGGGAACAAGGTTTATTGCTACGAAAGAATGTGTCCACGCAAATGATAAATATAAACAAGCTTTAATTGATGGGTCAGAAAGAGATACAGTTGTTATAAAAAGATCTATTGGTGCCCCTGCAAGAGCTATTTCAAATTCATGGACAGAAAAAATTTTAGAACTAGAAAAAGAACAAGTTGGTTATAATGGATTAAAAGACTACATAAGTGGTCGAACAAATATGAAATACATTCATGAAGGAAAAACAGACGAAGGTTTTGCTTGGGCAGGTCAGGTGTTAGGGATGATAAAAGATGTTCCTACTGTAGATGAATTATTTTCTTCCATGATTTCTACAGCTGAAGAAATCAGAAAAAAATGGCAACGCTAGATTAATACTGAAAGAGTGATGAATATGGATTATCAATACCCAATTGATATTGATTGGAGTACGAAAGAAATAGTAGATGTAATTGCGTTTTTTGAAGTAGTTGAGGCTACATATGAAAAGGGTGTGGATCGAGACGACTTTATGTCAAAATATCGTCGATTTAAGGAAATAGTTCCTAGTATTGCTTCTGAAAAAAAGCTTGATAAAGAATTCAATGAAGTAAGTGGTTATTCTTTATATAGAGCGGTTCAATTAGCAAAAGGAGCTGCTTCTGGAGAAAAAATAAGATTGTAACAAAAAAGTTTATTATTATTTAAACTAATAGTCCATTTTAAGAGTAGAGGTTGCTTGAAATCACATTTCAGGCAGCCTCTTTTTTTGAAATTCCAAATTATGTTTAATCCATTTTGTATAGGGGTAATAATTTAACATAAGTTTCGTGACATATATTCAAAAAGTCTTCACCAGACATCTGTATGGCTTGTTCTTGTGGGATTTGTATACCACATAGAAGTTCTGCTTTTTTGACTGTTTGTAGACGAACAAACATGTTTTCTAAATCTCCTTTAGAGAGATTATTGTGAGGGGTACTATCTGGTTTCATATGATCAACTGACCATACAAAGTCAGAAGGGATATTCTTTTTTATAAAATCGACGTTTTTTTGTAGTCGTTTGCCTACTTCTACTTTAGATGCTGCTTCATAAATTACGGCATACCAAATGAATACATGCGTTTCCCAAAGCCCAATTTGAAAATGGGGCATCATTTTATAGCCTCTTTTATTCGCAGCGAAAGCCACCCATGTATCTTTGGGAGGATGAACCGTTCTTCTTGCGTGTTTGGCTACATGGGGGAATATTTCCTCTCCTGATAGCACAGATAAATCTTGTGAGAAAAACTGGCCTAGGCTTTCTAATTTAGGACGTATATGTTTTTGGAGAGCTTCCATTCTTGGTTCTAATCCATCTATTGTAAAAACGTTGAAATCTTCTTGTGTAAATCCTTGAAAGGTCATAATGGTCCTCCTATCAAATTAATAGCTCTAGTTTAACATATTAGTATAGTTTTCTGGTAACAAATTGCGATAAGGAAAAATTATGGTTACACATAAGAAGGAGCAACATAAAATAATAAAAATTAGATTAAATGTTTAAATTAAAAAGGGTGTGTGCATATATGAAACAAATCGTGAATTCTAAGTTAATAGAACAACAATCTGCGAAAAATCGCATTAATGTTTTAAGATTAGAATTGGATTATGAATTAGCAACACTTCATGAAGCTATTAATGAGAAAGATGAAGAAAAGAAGGAAATGTGTAAGAAAAAAATAGAAAAAATAAGAAGAGAGTTAATAAAATTATCTGAATTATAATAATGAAAATTATGTGAAGGGATTCTGTTCATACTAATGGCAAAACACCAATATTCCACGCTTTAAAGAGCGAGCTGATGAATTTATTTTTAAAGCTCGTTTTTTATTGCAAGCAATCATGCTTTGTATATTCGAAAGTTTTACATATAATGAAAGAAATGGTCTGTAAAGGAGGTGTCTAGAATTGGGTACCAATTGGAGAGAAATAGATACTTGCGCTAAAAAATGGATAAATGAAGCTGGTGAGAGAATAAAAGCTTCATTTCATACAGAATTATTCATACAAACTAAATCGAGTAGAACAGATCTTGTTACGAATATGGATAAAGAAATTGAGAAATTTTTCAAACATAAAATAAATGAAGTGTTCCCTACTCATAAAATTTTAGGTGAGGAAGAAACTGGACATCATTTGGAAAAATTAGATGGAATTGTATGGATTATTGATCCTATAGATGGAACAATGAATTTTATCCATCAACAAAGAAATTTTGCGATTTCTATTGGTGTATATCAGGATGGTAAAGGAATACTAGGTTATATTTACGATGTTGTACATAATGAGTTGTATTATGCTCAAAAGGGTGAAGGGGCATATTTGAATGGCGTGTTATTGCCAAAGCTTGAAGAGGTTAGTATGGAAGAAAGTGTAATAGCAATAAACGCTTCCTGGCTTCTTCCAAAAAATAATATTCAAAGTGAGGCAGCTGTCTCTTTAATTAAATCAGTACGAGGTACACGTTCATTTGGTTCTGCAGCTTTGGAATTAGCAAGTGTGGCAACAGGTAGGATAGATGCATACCTTTCGAAAAGATTGGCTCCTTGGGATTATGGAGGGGGAGCTATTCTGATTGAAGAGGTAGGAGGAATTGTGACTGATATGCAAGGTAATAGGTTGGATATGCTTTCTGGGTCTTCGTTACTTGTGGCTAGACCTGGTCTTCATAATCAAATTTTGAAAATGTTCAATTCGGTAAAAAATCCATGATTCTTTATTTAGAATCATGGATTTTTTGAATAATCTTACAATTTACCTGCTAAACGTAATTTCTTTTTCATTGAAAAGCCAAACCCCATAACTCCACATAAAGCTAGAATGCAAAGTATAATACCGAAAATATTACGGTAAGCTATACTTATCCCGATTCCTGCCATACTAGCTGAGGCTAATAAAGAAAGTAATAAGAAAAATAGCTTCTGTTTCATCATTTCACCTCTTTCATTCATATTGTACAGAAAATATTTGCTTTTTTCCACTATCAGTGTGATATAATATATAAGTTAATCTTAAATTAGTAGGAGTGAAACTGCTTGGAACTTCGTAATGATATACGCAATATAGCGATAATAGCCCACGTTGACCATGGGAAAACAACGTTAGTAGACCAATTATTAAAACAGTCAGGAACTTTCCGTGAGAATGAGCACGTGGAAGAAAGAGCAATGGATTCAAATGATATCGAAAGAGAACGTGGAATTACCATTTTAGCTAAAAATACAGCTGTTCAATATAAAGGTACTAAGATCAATATTCTTGATACACCTGGCCATGCTGACTTTGGTGGAGAAGTAGAACGTATTATGAAAATGGTTGATGGTGTAGTACTAGTTGTTGATGCTTATGAAGGTTGTATGCCTCAAACTCGCTTCGTATTAAAAAAAGCTTTAGAACAAAAAATTACTCCAATCGTAGTTGTAAATAAAATTGACCGTGATGCAGCAAGACCAGAAGAAGTAGTTGATGAAGTAATCGACTTATTCATTGAGCTTGACGCTTCAGAAGATCAATTAGAATTCCCAGTTGTTTATGCTTCAGGTATTAATGGGACAGCATCTTTAAGCCCTAATCCAGCTGATCAAGAAGAGAACATGGAATCATTGTTCGAATCAATCGTTGAAAACATTCCTGCACCAATTGACAACCGTGAAGAACCGCTTCAATTCCAAATTGCCTTACTAGATTACAATGATTACGTAGGACGAATCGGAATTGGGCGTGTATTCCGTGGAACAATGAAAGTAGGACAACAAGTTGCATTGATGAAACTTGACGGTACAGTTAAACAATTCCGTGTAACGAAAATTTTTGGTTTCTCAGGTTTAAAACGTGTTGAAATCAATGAAGCGTACGCAGGTGATTTAGTAGCTGTATCTGGAATGGAAGACATCAACGTTGGTGAAACAGTTTGTCCTGCTGAACATCAAGAAGCACTACCAGTACTTCGTATTGATGAGCCAACACTACAAATGACATTCTTAGTAAATAATTCACCATTTGCAGGTCGTGAGGGTAAATGGGTAACAGCTCGTAAAATTGAAGAGCGTCTTCAATTACAATTACAAACAGACGTAAGTCTTCGTGTTGACCCTACAGATTCTCCGGATGCATGGATTATCTCAGGTCGTGGTGAGCTTCACTTATCAATTTTAATTGAGAACATGAGACGTGAAGGCTTTGAACTTCAAGTTTCTAAACCAGAAGTAATTGTACGTGAAATTGATGGTGTACGTTGTGAGCCTGTAGAGCGTGTACAAATCGATGTACCAGAAGAGCACACAGGTGCGATTATGGAATCCCTTGGAGCACGTAAAGGTGAAATGTTAGACATGGTGAATAACGGAAACGGACAAGTTCGCCTAGTCTTCTTAGTACCTGCTCGTGGATTAATCGGTTATTCAACTGAATTCTTAACGTTAACTCGTGGATTTGGTATCTTGAACCACACGTTTGATAGCTATCAACCAATGGCTTCTGGTCAAGTAGGTGGACGTCGTCAAGGTGTTCTTGTATCGATGGAAAACGGTAAAGCCACACAATATGGTATTATGGGTGTAGAAGATCGTGGTGTGATTTTTGTTGAGCCTGGTACTGAAGTTTATGAAGGTATGATTGTTGGAGAACACAACCGTGAAAATGACCTAACTGTAAACATAGTTAAAGCAAAACAAATGACTAACATGCGTTCGGCTAATAAAGACCAAACAACAACAATGAAGAAGGCTCGTATCATGTCTCTTGAAGAATCATTAGAATACTTGAACGATGACGAGTATTGTGAAGTAACTCCGGAAAGTATTCGTCTTCGTAAGAAGATTCTTGATAAAGGCGAACGTGAAAGAGTAGCTAAAAAGAAAAAATACGCTGAAACAAATTAAATAGATTTTTCGAACTATGCATGTACGTTAACATGCATAGTTTTTTTATTAAATTTTAATTTTAGAAATATAGTGTATAATTAGAAAAGATTACTAATTATAGAAAAATAGGGGGATTAGGGGATGGGTGTAGATGTTTCAGAACGTTTGTCATTTTTTGCCTCATTATTTGAAGTGGATAAGAATCCTGAATCCGGTATGCTATATTTGTATTTTGTTGTTTTTGTTTTATCGGCTGTTGTTTATAAGCTAGGCTTTGCAAAGAAGCTCTCGTTACTAAAAAATATTGTTATTTATGTCTGCCTTGCTTTAGGATGTACAATATTAACTTTTTTTGCTGCATTTCTTCCTATGGCTGAAGGTTTATGTATTACGGCTTTATTTTTAGCGATTTATCGATTTCGTCTACACTTGCATAGAAAAGCTGAAAAAACGACGAGTTGATAAAAGAAGATTTGTTGTTCTCATATCCATTATTTAAGGAGGATTAAGCTTTGAAGTCACTTCAAGATGCAATTTATAATTGGTTATCCATCAAAATTGTTAGTGAAGCAAGGCCAAATGATACAGCAGCAATGGAAACGGAAGAAATGTTTCGAGCTATTGTAGAGAAAGATCATCATGCTACGATTACTTCTATTGAGAAAAAAGATGAATTGTATCTCGTTACATATGAGAAAGAAGGACAAGAATCTTCGTATCGATACCCTGAAGAACTAATTAACTGTATGCTAGATAGCATTAATGAACATCCAGAAAGATATAAAAATTATAACTAAAGGTTGTTTTTTTAGAGAGAAATGAGAACAGAAAGGTCGATTGGAGTATAAGGTTCGAGACTCCTGACCTGGCACAGAGGGATAGCTGATCTCACATGGTCTATGGGCGGCCGAGGAGGCAGGTCATTTGCCACGCAGAAAGCGAGCATTTAACTCAGCTTAATCATATTTGAGAGTGGTTAAAATATTGTAGGTAAAAGAGAGTACCTGTGAAAAAATAGGTACTCTCTTTATGTTTGAAAGGAAATTATATTACTAATTGTCGTTTTGAATTACCAATCTTTTTCTTTATTTTCGGGTTTTAAAAATTTAAAGTTACCTGTCGCTAATCTTTCGTTTGTACGAGCTTCAATTCTGTCATGGCATTTTTGACACATGAACGTATGTATAGGACGATTTCTTAATTTTTTAGCAGTTGGAGAATCATCGTGTAGTATTTCTATACTTTCACAAATTACACATTTAACTTTCATAATGCACCTCTAGCTTATTTTCTAAAATTAAGTATACCATGTTTAAAGTAGAAGTAATATTTGAAAGTAGTCTTTTATTTGCATATACTTACATTATAAGATCTATTGTTCAGAAAGGATAATGTCTAATGGCAAATATTGTCGAGAAAAAATTAATACAACCTCTGTTTGAAGCGTTGCAAAAGGAACGATATTTATTATTAACGACCATAGATCCTAATACAGGCGCACCGAATGTGAATGCAATATCCTGGGCAATCGCAAAAGATCCGTCAACCTTGTTATTTTCTCTTACAAGTCGTTCAAAATTGGTAGAAAATATCCGTCAAGTTAACCATGTTGTTATAACGTTAATTACCAATGAATCAACCTATGCAATTAGTGGAGAAGCACATATTATTACTGAGAAGCTGGAAGATATCTCTCTTGATTTAACATTAATTGAAATGCGTATTAATGAAGTGAGGGATGTTATGTTTTATGGTTCCAAGATAAGTGTTGAACCTCAAATTGAGAAAACATATGATAACCAAGCGGCTGATATATTAGATGAAAAAGTGTTAGAAGCTATGAGAAAAGTTTAGTCTTCTCGACTAAGCTTCTGAATTGTTGACAAAAGGTATGGAGAGGATTTCCTTTCCATACCTTTTGTCATTTTTATCTGTTGTTAATAATTAAAAATAACAGAATGTTTAGAAGTCGAATCTTACTAAATAATGAAAAGCTCATTCATTTCACGGCCATGGATCGTCATTTTAAACAAATAGTAGGATTTCGTTTGCATATTCAGTTGGTTGCTGAAAGCGGTAACTTTTACGGGAAAAAGTGGACATCTGGAACCTGAAATTATCGTAAAATGGCCATACCTACGGAAAATCGTCTTAACGTGGAAAAGGCAGTATACAAACTCAAAGCTTTTGGAGTTTGTATACTGCCTGAAGTTTTCTTATTGTGTATTTTTGTTTGTTTGATTTTGCTGTTTTTGTTCTATATTCTTTTCTTCTTGATTTGACGGTGGATTTTGATTGGTTTTATCGGAATCGGGAACTGATGGAATAATTCTTGAGGCAATCTCAGATAATTCGTTCAAGATTCCAGATATAGGCTTGCCAGCTTGAATATCATTAGCCACGTCTCTTAGTCGTGCTTTAACATCTGGATCAGCAACAATTAAAGCATTTTTACCGTAAGGCTCGTTTTGGAAGCTTTCTGATACTGTATATTTGATGGATCCAATCTGAGTTCGGTCAAGATTTTCATCCACATCTATTGCAACGATAGCATAATTTCCTAAAACAACAGCTTGAGCATTTTTTACATTTGGAACTTCTTTTGCAAGCTGTTCTAATCTAGTTGCCGCTTTTTTGCCTTCTTCTGTCGTTAAGTTGTTATTTGATCTGTTTTCAACCTGATTATTCTGGTTATTGGCGTTATTATCCGTGTTATTGTCTGTGTTCTTATCATGCATTTGACATCCGCCAGCAATCAGAAGCAACGTAAGAAACATTAATCTAAATTTTGGCATACATCGCTCACCCCTTTAAAAAGTTTTTTTACTCACTCTTATTTTGCTGAACTCATTCTAAGTTTATTCTTTTGGACATATATTTTTAGCAATACTTATATGGCATTCATATAATGTTACTACAAAAATTAGTAAGTAATTTAAGTGGTATCATTTGACTATTTTCCGGCAGGAGGCATTATATTGAACAAAATATATGTGTTAGATACGAACGTCTTATTGCAGGATCCTTTTTCGATTTTTTCGTTTGAAGAGAATGAGGTGGTAATACCAGCCGTGGTGTTGGAGGAAGTGGATTCAAAAAAACGGAATTTAGATGAAGTCGGGAGGAATGCAAGGCAAGTATCAAAGATTATTGACAATTTACGTCAATCCGGAAAACTACATGAAAAAATTAAACTATACAATGGAGGAACATTACGAATTGAATTAAATCATAAATCTTTTTTACAATTACAAGAAATATTTGTTGAGAAAACGAATGATAATAGAATTTTAGCTGTTGCGAAAAATATATTATTGGAAGAACAATCAAAAGAAACTGGTGGTAAAAAAGTAATCCTAGTCAGTAAGGATACGTTAGTAAGAGTAAAGGCTGATGCACTTGGGTTAATAGCAGAGGATTTCTTAAATGATCGTGTAGTAGAAATGGATCATATTTATAGTGGCTACTTAGAAATATATATTTCTAAAGAAGCGATAACCAAATATTATGAAAAAGGAGAGTTATTATTAGCAGATATTGTGAATCATCCTTGTTATCCCAATCAATTTTTACTTATGAAAGATTCCTTAGGAGGAAGTGCATCAGCGTTAGGAATTGTGGATCAAGAAGGAAAAAAAGTAAAACGACTTGTTTTTGATCAGGAGCGAGTTTGGGGAATTAAAGCACGTAATGTACAGCAAACGATGGCTATGGAATTATTACTTCGTGATGATATACCTTTAGTGACGATGATTGGAAAGGCTGGTACAGGAAAAACTCTATTAGCTTTAGCTACTTCATTAATGCAAACAGAAGATTTAGGACGATATCAAAAATTACTAGTAGCACGACCAATCGTACCTGTAGGGAAAGACCTTGGATATCTTCCAGGAGAAAAAGAAGAAAAACTAAGACCGTGGATGCAGCCTATTTATGATAATTTAGAGTATTTGTTTAATACGAAGAAACCGGGGGAACTAGACGCGATACTTTCAGGAATTCATTCAATTGAAGTGGAGGCATTAACCTATATTCGAGGTAGAAGTATTCCAGAACAATTTATGATTATTGATGAAGCACAGAATTTAACGAAACATGAAGTGAAAACAATTCTAACAAGGATGGGAGAAAGAAGTAAAATAGTTCTAATGGGCGACCCAGAACAAATTGATCATCCTTATTTAGATGAGTATAATAACGGACTTACTTATGTCGTGGAAAAATTTAAAGATCAAAGTATAAGTGGACATATTAAGTTGATCAAGGGAGAAAGATCGATGCTTGCTCAGCTGGCAGCTCATATTTTGTGAATGAATATTATGAAGTAGTGAATTATATTATTGATAAGCAAATATAGGAAGGAAAAGTAGATTGAAAACTAGGGTGTCTTATCATTCCTTGTTTAGACACCCTAATCATATTACTTAACTAAAAAGGCTTGAACGTGAGTGATTTTTTGCTTCTGGTTTTTACCGTAATATACGTGAATGGGTCCATCTTCTTTTAAAGCTTTTCCTTGATTTGAAAAGCATAAAACAAAATTCATAGCATCTTTTATTGGAAAAGCTATTTCTTCATTAGTAGTTTGGACAATGACTTCAGTTGCTGTTTCATTTGGTTCACTATTTTTTAAAAAGTGATGAAAGTGGATAGCGTATGTTTCGGTTCTCATTTCCTCACGTATAAATTTCTTCTTTGGTGGATTTTTGGGTGGTGCCTCGTTACCTTCGATTATTTCTTTATCCCAATGCTTAGAAACAGCTTTGGTATATTCTTCGATATGGTCATTCTCTAATAAATCACCTTCGAAAAAGTCATTTAATTTTATTTTTCGATCATCTAAAATCCATACACCTGGATCTAATGTGATTGAATATTTTACATTACCCTTAATTGGTACGATATTTTCCATGACTATCCCTCATTTTCTTTTATATGTTCAATTTAAGTATATAGAAGAAAGAAAGCTATGAGAAATGTAATGCAGTATATTTTTTCCTGCGTATCTTTATTTCCTTGCATTTTTATGATAGAAAGGTTAGAATTTATAGATAGATTAGTTAGTTAATCGCTCTGAAACGGGGGATTTTTGAATGACGTCAGAAACACTTATTGATCATCGCGAAAGAGCATTTGCTTTATTGCAAGCTGATGCAGATAAAATATTGAAGTTGATTAAAGTACAGATGGATAATCTTACAATGCCTCAATGTCCACTTTATGAAGAAGTTTTAGATACCCAAATGTATGGTCTTTCACGAGAAATTGATTTTGCTGTTCGATTAGGATTAGTGGAAGAGCATGCAGGTAAGGCACTTCTTGAGAAACTTGAGAGGGAGTTATCGGCTTTACACGAAGCTTCCATGAAAAAATAATATTTCAAAGAAACTCAAACAATTTTATACGTTGTTTGAGTTTTTTTGAACAGTTTTAGGATAGATGATAAAAATTTACATATGAAAAATTATCAAACAGCTCGAATTAAATGTATACATAGAAGAGAATTTATTTTAATGTGAAAGATATAATTAATAGTTTTTTTGAAAGATACGATTATTTCGGTTGTATCAGTTACTATTATGAATTCAATTAAGGTGGTAATAAATAAATGAATAAATAAATGTTGTATAATATTTAGTTTAATGTGTTATACTTTATTTAGTTTTTTCGCTTTATTTGTTATCATTAATAGATAAGGACGATTAAATATGTTTAAAAAAATTGTGAAATCTTATGACTTTAGCTTAATAGCTATCATTATTTTGTTGAGTCTATTTGGTCTAGTCATGATTTATAGTGCTAGTATTGTAGTAGGACCTCAAAAGTTTGAGGTTGCTCCTGATTTTTTTTATGAAAAGCAGAAGACCCATCTAATATTAGGGTTTGTTTTATTTGCGATATTCGCGATATTGCCGTATAAACTGTATAAACATAAGTATGTTCTTATGACAATCTTTTTTGGATCAATCGCAGTTCTATTTCTAATAGATATTGTTGGCCATGAAGCGAATAATGCCCAAAGTTGGTTAGTTATTGGTGGAGCTAAATTTCAGCCATCTGAATTTATCAAGTTAGGCATGATTATTTATCTTTCAGCAATTTATTCAAAAAAGCAAAGTTACATAAATGATTTCAATGCAGGGGTTTTACCACCAATCATTTTTTTGGTTTTTATTTGCGGGTTGGTCTTTTTTCAACCTGACTTTGGTACAGCGTTGATTATTTTTATGATTGGTGCAACGATTATTATTTCTTCAGGAATGAGCTTTAAAAGTATTATGAAACTAGTAAGTATATTATTAGTTATTGCATTAATTGTTACTCCTATTCTATTATTTAAAAAAGACAAGATTTTTACAGATCAAAGAATGGGACGAATATACAGTTATATTGATCCTTTTAAATATGAAGAAAAAGAAGGCTACCAATTAGTAAATTCCTATATAGCTATTGGCTCTGGAGGATTAAGTGGAAGTGGTCTAGGTAATAGTATTCAAAAATATGGATACTTGCCAGAACCTCATACCGACTTTATTATGGCTATCGTTTCGGAAGAGCTAGGGGCTAAAGGAGTTCTCTTTGTTATCTTTTCATTAAGTTTCATAGTATTGAAAGGGTATCGTATTGCTGCCAAATGTAGGGATGCTTTTGGAAGTTTACTTGTTATTGGTATTTCTAGTATGATTGGTATACAATCTTTTATAAATCTAGGCGGATTAACAGGAATTATCCCTATTACAGGTGTTCCATTGCCATTTGTGAGCTATGGTGGGTCTTCAATTCTACTATTAGCTATTTCTATGGGTGTTTTAGTGAATGTTTCAATGTTCACAAGATATGAAAACACGTATAAATTGAAAAAAGAAGCCATTATTCCACAAGAAAATGCTAGTTTTCAGAGAAAATACTTCTCTTTAAAATAGGTACAATTAGAAATTCTATCTTAGAACTTCTATAGCAAAAATATTTATTATGAAAAAGTGGGTGTTGAGATTGGAAAAACGTATTAAAAAAGTACTTGCTGCCAATCGTGGTGAAATTGCGATTCGAATTTTTAGAGCTTGTACAGAATTAGACATTCGAACTGTCGCTATTTATTCGAAGGAAGATTCCGGTTCTTATCACCGATTTAAAGCTGATGAAGCGTATCTAGTAGGAGAGGGAAAGAAACCTATTGATGCTTATTTAGATATTGAAGGCATAATTGAAATTGCAAAAAATGCCGATGTAGACGCTATTCATCCTGGCTATGGTTTTCTATCGGAAAATATTCAGTTTGCAAGAAGATGTGAAGAAGAAGGAATTATCTTTATTGGACCAGAGTCTAAACATTTAGATATGTTTGGTGACAAAGTAAAAGCACGTACGCAAGCTGAGCTAGCTGGCATACCGGTTATTCCAGGTAGTGATGGTCCTGTATCAAGTCTAGAAGAAGTTGAAGCATTTGGATTGGAACATGGTTATCCAATCATTATTAAAGCTTCTTTAGGCGGCGGTGGACGTGGTATGCGTATCGTTCATAATAAAGAAGAAGTAAAAGAATCTTATGATCGTGCGAAGTCTGAAGCAAAAGCGGCATTTGGAAATGATGAAGTGTATGTAGAGAAATTCGTCCAAAATCCTAAACATATAGAAGTTCAAATTCTTGGAGATAAACAAGGTAATATCGTCCATTTATATGAAAGAGATTGCTCAGTACAAAGACGTCATCAAAAAGTTGTAGAAATTGCACCTTCTGTTTCTTTAACTGAAGAGTTAAGACATGAAATTTGTAACGCTGCAGTTAAATTAATGAAAAACGTGAGCTATGTCAATGCAGGTACAGTTGAATTTCTTGTAGCAGGAGATCGTTTTTATTTTATAGAAGTAAATCCTCGAGTACAGGTTGAACACACTGTAACAGAAATGATTACAGGAATAGATATTGTACAGTCTCAAATTTTAATCGCTGAAGAGTATAGCTTACATAGTCAAAAGGTTGGTATTCCTCAACAACAAGACATACCTCTATTTGGTTTTGCTATTCAATCACGTATTACAACAGAAGATCCTTTGAATAATTTTATGCCTGATACAGGTAGAATCATGGCTTATCGCTCTGCGAGTGGCTTTGGTGTTCGACTTGATGCGGGGAATGCATTCCAAGGTTCTGTCATTACTCCTTATTATGATTCTTTATTAGTAAAGGTATCTACTTGGGCGCTAACTTTTGAACAAGCTTGTCATAAAATGAGCCGAAACTTAAAAGAGTTTCGTATTCGTGGAATTAAGACAAATATTCCTTTTTTAGAAAATGTTATTAAACATGAGAAATTTGTTACAGGGAAAGTAGATACTTCATTTATTGATCAAAGTCCAGAATTGTTTATTTTTCCAACTCAAAAGGACAGAGGAACAAAAATGCTGTCTTACATTGGGAATGTAACAGTTAATGGCTTCCCTGGAATCGAGAAAATGAAAAAACCAGTATTTGATAAACCACGTAGCATTATTCTTCCATCAGATAGTGAGTTCCCATCTGGTACAAAGCAAATATTAGAGAATCAAGGTGCTGATGGACTAGTTAAATGGATTAAAGAGCAAAAAGAAGTATTAATTACCGATACAACGTTCCGAGATGCTCACCAATCTTTATTGGCTACTCGTGTTAGAACAGCAGATTTGGCTCATATTGCGGAACCAACAGCTAAGTTGCTTCCAAACCTATTTTCTTCTGAAATGTGGGGCGGAGCTACATTTGATGTTGCGTATCGATTCTTAAAAGAAGATCCTTGGGCTAGATTGAAAGAATTACGTGAAAAAATGCCGAATATTTTATTACAAATGTTAATTCGTGGTTCAAATGCAGTAGGATATAAAAACTACCCTGATAACGTATTAAGAGAATTTGTTGAGTTATCTGCTCAAGAGGGAATAGATGTCTTCCGAATTTTCGATAGCTTGAACTGGATTAAAGGTATGGAAGTAACAATTGACGCTGTAAGACAAACAGGTAAAATCGCTGAAGCAGCTATTTGTTATACAGGCGATATTGATGATCCGACAAGAACGAAGTTTACTTTGGATTATTATAAAGATTTAGCAAGAGAATTAGAAAATCAAGGTGCACATATTCTAGCTATTAAAGATATGGCGGGATTACTAAAACCTAATGCAGCCTATAGACTAATTTCAGAACTGAAAAGTACGGTTGATATACCTATTCATTTGCATTCACATGATACAAGTGGAAATGGTATCTTAATGTATAGTAAAGCAATTGAAGCGGGTGTTGATATTGTTGATACAGCTTTAAGTGCTGTAGCTGGAATGACTTCACAGCCAAGTATGAACTCTCTATACTATGCACTTGAAGGTGAAGATCGTAAACCTAAGCTTGACATAAATGCTTTAGAACAGCTTTCTTACTATTGGGAGGATGTTCGTAAGTATTATCAAGAGTTTGAAGCTGGGATGAAATCTCCACATACAGAAGTGTACAAACATGAGATGCCTGGTGGCCAATATAGTAATCTTCAACAACAAGCAAAAGCTGTTGGTCTTGGCGAACGCTGGGATGAAGTAAAAGATATGTACAGAAGAGTTAACTTGATGTTTGGTGATATTGTTAAGGTAACACCATCATCAAAAGTTGTCGGTGACATGGCTCTATTCATGGTTCAAAATAATTTAGACGAAGAATTAGTGTTAACAAAAGGAGAAACATTAGATTTCCCTGACTCAGTTGTAGAGCTATTTGAAGGTATGCTTGGTCAGACTCCTGGAGGTTTCCCTAAAGAGCTACAACAAGTTATTCTTAAAGGAAAAGAAGCAATCACAGTTAGACCAGGTGAATTATTACCTGCTGTTGATTTTGAAAAATTAGAAGAAGAATTAGTAAATGAAGTGAAACAACCTGTTACTCGTTTAGATGTCATTGCATATGCGCTCTATCCTAAAGTATTCTTAGAATATGTGAAAACAGTTGAACGATTTGGTAATGTATGTACACTTGATACTCCTACTTTCTTGTACGGAATGCGTAGAGGAGAGTCTATTGAAGTAGAAATAGAAAGAGGAAAAACATTAATTGTTAAACTTGTTTCGATTGGACATGCACATCCTGATGGTACAAGAACAGTTGTTTTTGAACTAAACGGTCAACAGCGTGAAGTAAACATAAAGGATGAAAGCATTACATCAACAGTTGCTACAAAAGCAAAAGCAGATACATCCAATACTAATCACATTGGTGCGACTATGCCAGGTACAGTCATTAAAGTTCTAGTTGAAAAAGGGGAAAAAGTAAAGAAAGGTGACCATTTGATCATTACAGAAGCAATGAAAATGGAAACAACCGTTCAAGCTCCTTATACTGGAATTATTAAAGATATTTTTGTAGCAAATGGTGAATCTATCTTAACTGGTGATTTACTAATTGAAATGGAAAAATAATAGAATACTAATTTAAGGGGCTATCTGAAGAGTGAGTTAATATCACTTTTCAGAGGCCCTTAAACTTTATAGTATCAACGTTTTTTAGGGATTTGTTTTGTATAAGTAGATACTTACTTTCTAAAAAAGCTGATGTTATCTTCTTTGTCCTGTGCATCACTTTATTTTACTATTTGACCAGAGATAAGAAAGAGCATGAAAACGCAAAACATGAACAAAGATGTCAATCACATTTTTTCTGTTTAGACATCCTCTGCTCATAGAGTAATAGAAAAGCGGCTATAAATATGTAATCTTTACATATTTATGGCCGCTTTTTATAATATTTTCGTGAAACAATATGATTTATTTAAAGCTGTTTGGTATTTGTAGGAGGCGTATTAACATAAAAGGCGTTTCGTTTACTTCGACTAGCTAATAGTAATAAGTAACTTAATACTCCGAACAAGCAGGACACAAATAATGCATGAGCTAATGCTACGAAAAGATTTAATCTCGTTATTATGATCATACCGCCGGAAATCACTTGGAGTGTAACAAGAAAAAAAGCTACCAACCAGCCATAATAAACAACTTTCTGATGGCTATAATGCTTTACAGCTATGTATGTTGTATAGGCAATCCAAATAAATGCGAGTCCTGCTAAAGCTCTATGGCCCATTTGCACCCATTCATAAAGGTTATTAGGTAAAAAGAATTCATTATTTCTACAAAGTGGCCAATCAGGACAAACCAAGCTTGCTTTTGTATGCCTTACAAGGGCCCCAGAGTAAACAACAAAATATACATATAAAATTAATCCGACAGTATGAAAGGTCATTCTTTGATCAATCACTAGCTTTTCTGCTTCGAATTTTTTATCAACTTCGAAAATTAATAGTGTTAAAAGAAGCACCGCTGCAAATGAAATTAGAGAGATACCAAAATGTAAGGCTAAAACAAAATCAGATTGGCCCCATTTAACAGCCGCAGCACCTATTAAGCCTTGGATAACTAAAAATGAAAAAGAGAGTATGGAAAGAAATTTCGTTTCTCGAATATGTCCAATGCTTTTCCAACTCCAATATGATAAAACTAAGACCATTATTCCTACGGTTGCTGAAACGATTCTGTGAGATAATTCGATGATCAACTCGGGAGTTATCTCAGAAGGGATAATTTCTCCTTCACAAAGAGGCCAGGAGTTTCCACAACCCATTCCAGAATCTGTTTTAGTAACTAAAGCTCCACCGATTAATATAAATAGCATTCCAATTGTAGTAAAGACTGCAAACCATTTTAATCCTTGATGCACAGAAATTTCACCTTCTTAATTTTTAGAAAATATTAATGAATGATCTAAAAAAGGAATAATAAATGTTATTAGTATAAAAATTCCATCTTATTCCTTCATTACTATCATAAATAAAATAGGAAGCTGTTTCAAATACAATTTTATATTTTATGGAATTATTGGAAAAATATTTAATATAATATCGTTGGTGAGTTAAAGATTTCGATATTAGAAAAATAGATATTTTGGTTTAGTACTGTAGAAATAGTAGAAATGTGAGCTGTTTTTTATGCTCGCTCAGAAAAAAGGAAAGTTGAAAAGAGAAAAAGGAATGTGCGTTATTCTAATGAAAAATGACGATTGATTGTAAAAATACCAGCAGACACAAATTATTCAGAAATTATACAAAAAAAATTCACAAAAAACACAGAAAATATGTTTTAATAGAATGTGAATAGTAATATTTTACATTTAAAGATAAATTTAGGTCATAAAACAAACCTGGATGATGGTTAATTACCCTAGTTGGTATACTTTGGATGAGCGCCTATCATTACAAATATAGAAAAGTATGGAATAATGATTTATAGTAAAAGAGAATGACTTTTTTATATTTTGTGATTTTTTTAAGAGGGGGAAATTTTTATGTCAAACTCAAAGGTCTTGGAGCAAAACGCACTTACAGATCAAAAACCAAGCCTTAAAGATGATATACCAGAGACTACTGCCTGGAATGACTTTTTAGCCATTATTAAAATAGGAATTATCAAGTCAAATTTAATTACAACTTTCACAGGTTTGTGGTTGGCACTTCATTTTTCTGGGTTAAGTTTTTTGAATAATTTAGACATTGTGCTTTTAACCTTAATTGGATCTGCTTTAATTATTGGGGGGGCGGGAACATTAAATAACTATATTGATCGAGATATAGATCATTTAATGGAACGTACAAAAGCAAGACCAACAGTAACTGGAAAAGTAAATTCAATTAGAGTTCTACTTTTGGGTCTTGGTCTCGTTACTGTGGGAACAATCTTACTTGCCTTTACAACATGGGTAGCTGCAGTATTTGGATTAATAGGGGTATTTGCATATGTCATTTTGTACACGTATTCAAAAAGAAAATTAGTTTCTAATACAATTATTGGATGTTTTTCAGGAGCAATGCCTCCGTTAATCGGGTGGGCAGCAGTGGATTCCCATGTTGGACTAATGGCATGGACACTATATATCATCATGTTCATTTGGCAACCACCTCATTTTTATGCTTTAGCCATGAGAAGATGTGAAGAGTACAGAGCAGCAGGAATTCCAATGTTACCAGTTGTGAAAGGATTTAAGCGAACTAAGATTTCGATTAATCTTTGGGTTGCTGCTTTAATGGTAATACCATTCTTGTTAACTCCACTTGGAATGCCACTAGTCATTTTAACAGTCGTTTTAAATGTCGGTTGGTTAGCGCTAGGTTTATATGGTTTTAAAATGAAAGACGATATTAAGTGGGCTAAAGGAATGTTTATTTATTCGTTAAACTACCTAACAATTCTATTCGTTTCAATGGTTATTGTAACCTTGATATAAAGGTAAGGAATTTATTCCTTACCTACAATTTCAAATTCAGCATAGAAAGATTTTTCAACAAGTGAAACACAAAAGGGATAGTAAGAATTTTTTACGAAAGAGGGGTTTCATTGGTATGAAAAAAAGGCTACAAAAATGGCGCTTTTTAGGCATCTTTTTGCTTTTAACCTTCCTATTAGCTGGATGTGGAAAAGCAAATTTGTCTACTTTAAAGCCAGCTGGTGAAGTAGCACAAACTCAATACGACTTAATGATATTAAGTACTGTTATTATGGTACTAGTCATTCTAGTTGTAACTTTTATTTTCTTATATGTTGTATTTCGATTTAGACGTAAGGGAAATGACAAAAAAATTCCTAAGCAAATTGAAGGCAATCATAAGCTAGAAATTATTTGGACGACGATCCCTATTGTTCTCCTATTAATTTTAGCTGTACCAACAGTAGCTCAAACATTTAAGTTAGCAGATGTTTCTCCAATGGAAAACAAAACGAAAGATGGAAAAACAAAAGATGCTTTAGTTGTAAATGTTCGAGCCAATTTATATTGGTGGGAGTTTGAATATCCAGACTATGGTGTTATTACGAGTCAAGATTTAGTTGTTCCGACAGACGAAAAAGTGTATTTTAATTTGTCTGCTTCAGATGTAAAGCACTCATTCTGGGTTCCTGCTGTTGGTGGTAAACTAGACACAAATGTAGAGAGTAACAACCGCTTTTATTTAGAGTTTAATAGTAAAAAAGCTGATGAGGCATCGAACCTTTTTTATGGAAAATGTGCTGAATTATGTGGAGACTCTCATGCTTTAATGGATTTTAAAGTTAAAACGCTTTCAAAGGATGATTTCGAATCATGGATTGGTAAAATGCAGAAAACAAAGGAAAAACCTGTTGTTGAAGGCACTTTAGCTAAACAAGGTGAAAAAGTTTTCCAAGAAAATAACTGTATCGCCTGTCATGCGATTTCTGGAAATGATAAGCGTCCAGCTGTAGGTCGAACTGCTCCAAACTTAGCAAACTTTGGAGATCGAGAGAAAGTAGCTGGAATTTTAGATCATAACGAAGAAAACATTAAAGAGTGGTTAACTGATACCCAAAAAGTCAAACCATCTAACAAAATGCCGAGCTACGGTAAATTGTCAGAACAAGAATTAGATGCTTTGGCGGCATATTTAATGCAGTTAAAAGTTGAAGATTAATTGGGGAGAGTAGAACAAGGGAGGTAAAAACGTGAGTACGTTAGCTCAAAAAAAAGGGATTGGTGCTACGATTTGGGACTACTTGACAACAGTGGACCATAAAAAAATCGCCATTCTTTATTTGATTGCCGGCGGTATATTCTTTATTATTGGTGGACTAGAAGCTATGTTCATTCGAATACAGCTTATTAAACCGGATAATGATTTTTTAAGTGCTGGCTTATATAATGAAATATTGACGATGCATGGAACAACGATGATTTTCTTAGCAGCTATGCCGTTAGTTTTTGCTTTTATGAATGCCGTAATGCCACTTCAAATTGGTGCGCGTGACGTAGCATTTCCATTTTTAAATTCTTTAGGATTTTGGCTCTTTTTCTTTGGTGGATTGTTTCTAAATTTATCTTGGTTTATAGGAGAGGTTCCAAATGCAGGATGGACGTCATATGCGTCACTATCATTAGCCTCACCTGGACATGGAATTGATTTTTATGCACTAGGTCTCCAAATCTCTGGTGCGGGAACACTGATAGGAGGAATTAACTTCTTAGCTACCATTATAAATATGCGAGCACCTGGTATGACATACATGAGAATGCCTCTATTTACATGGTCTACATTTGTAGTATCAGCACTTATTTTATTCGCATTTCCTCCATTAACTGTTGGTTTATTTTTAATGATATTCGATAGAATGTTTGGAGCACAATTTTTTAATATTGATATGGGTGGTAATACGATCATCTGGGAGCATCTTTTCTGGATTTTTGGACACCCTGAAGTTTACATTTTAATCCTTCCAGCGTTCGGTATTTTCTCGGAAATATTTGCAACCTTCTCAAGAAAACGTCTTTTCGGTTATTCCTCAATGGTATTTGCAACAGTATTAATCGGTTTCTTAGGCTTCATGGTTTGGGCTCACCATATGTTTACAACAGGTTTAGGTCCAGTAGCTAATGCGATTTTCGCAGTAGCAACTATGGCGATTGCTGTTCCAACAGGTATTAAAATTTTCAACTGGTTATTTACAATGTGGGGAGGCAGTATTAAATTTACTGTACCTATGTTATATGCAGTTTCATTTATCCCATCCTTTGTTATGGGTGGTGTCACTGGAATTATGAATGCCGCTGCAGCTGCGGATTATCAATATCACGACAGTTACTTTGTTGTTGCTCACTTCCATTATGTAATAGTGGGGGGAGTCGTTTTAGCTTTATTAGCTGGTACACATTTTTATTGGCCGAAAATGTTCGGTACAATGCTTAGTGAAAAATTAGGTAAATATACGTTTTGGTTATTCCTTATTGGCTTCCATTTAACATTCTTTATTCAACATTTCTTGGGTTTATGGGGAATGCCACGTCGTGTATTCACGTTCCTTCCAGGTCAAGGATGGGAAACTGCCAACCTCATTAGCTCTATAGGTGCCTTTTTGATGGCAATTGCTACTATAATCCTATTAATTAACATAGTAATAACATCAATTAAGAATGAAAAAGTTGGAAATGATCCGTGGGGTGACGGTCGTACATTAGAATGGGCTGTTGCATCACCGCCACCATACTATAATTTTAAGCAGCTTCCACTTGTTCGTGGTCTGGATGCTTATTGGTTAGAAAAAATGGAAGGTAGAAAAGAAATGACTCCTGCAGAGCCACTTGGTGATATACATATGCCAAATTCATCATTCACACCAGTCATGATATCATTCGGATTGTTTGTGGCAGCATTTGGAGCTATGTTCCATAAAGATGGTGAACCTTGGGCGTTGCCAGTTCTTATTATTGGTTTGTTAATTACACTTCTTTCCATGTTCGTGCGTTCAGTTAAAGATGATTTAGGTTATCATATTCACAAAGAAGAATTAATGGATGATGAAGATGTCGATAAAGGAGGGAAAGCATAATGCACGCAGAAGAAAAATATACTGAAGCGACATGGCCTTCTTCTCCTGAGAAAGCAACCTTAGAAGGAAAAAATAAATTTATTGGTTTTTGGCTATTCCTAGGTGGAGAAACTGTTCTTTTTGCTACGTTATTTGCCACATATTTGGCGCTAAAAGATTCTGTTCCTAGTGGGGATCATGCTTTAGCGAAAGACATCTTTGACATGAAATTAGTATTTGTTGCAACTATGTTACTTTTAACAAGCTCGTTAACAAGCGTATATGCGATGTATCATATGAAAAATTATAATTTCAAGGCGATGCAAGCATGGTTATTGGTAACAGTTTTATTAGGATTAGGATTCTTGCTATTAGAGATTTATGAGTTCCAACATTATGTTCATGAATATCATCATACATTTACGAGCAGTGCATTCGGTTCTGCATTTTACACGTTAGTTGGTTTTCATGGAGCCCACGTGGCGTTCGGATTATTATGGATTACCACTTTAATGTTAAGAAATGCGAAGCGTGGTTTAAATCTATATAATGCACCAAAATTTTATGTAGCTAGTTTGTATTGGCATTTTATTGATGTTGTATGGGTATTTATCTTTACTGTAGTTTACTTAATGGGAATGGTGGGATAATTGATGGGGCATAATCATGATCAGTTAACTACTCCGCAAGTAGATATAAAATATCGCCGTAAAAAAAATGCAGAGGATATGAAGTATCAAATCATCTCATTTGCATTAATGATATTTTTAACACTCGTTGCCTTTATTGCTGTGGGATATGATGGTTTCTCAGAGTGGTATACAATACCGGTCATTTTACTACTTGCAGTAGTTCAAGTGATTTTTCAATTATATTATTTCATGCATATGAGTCATAAAGGCCACGGTGTACCTGCTTTATTTCTATATTCAGGTTTAACAGTTGGGATTGTAACTGTAATTGCTTTTGTTACTATTGTATGGATTTAATATTTTTAAGCGGTAGTATAATCTATCATCATTAATAGTTAGAAAATTAGAGGCAGTGATCTTACTAATACCTACCATATTTTTGGAGGAATAGGTGAGGTGCTGCCTTTATTTAGTTACATGATACTTACCTGAGCTAAATAAAGTATCGGAGACTTAGCATACGGTTTAACTTTGTCCTATTGTACGGAGGCAGGATAGTTGTTGGTATGAAAAATTTTACAGTATAATAATGGAAAAAGAGAGGGGAGAGGTGTTTGAGGAAATGTCATTAAGTATTTTCGGATTTGAGGCTCTGTGGAGTCCGTGGTTTTTTGTTTTATTACTTTTGATAGGGTTAGTCTACTTTTTAATAACTGTAAAATATCGCACTATCATATCAAAAAATAGTGAACCTTTAAAGCCAAAACAAGCTATTTTATTTGTTCTCTCATTGCTTATTTTATATACAATAAAAGGCTCTCCTCTTGATTTATTAGGGCATATTATGTTTAGTGTACATATGACACAAATGGCTTGTTTATATTTAGTATTACCGCCTATTTTAATTAATGCTATACCAAATTGGTTATGGAGAAGATTTTTATCTATTAAAGTGATTCGGCCGCTTTTTCACTTTTTTACAAAGCCTTTAATTGCTCTTCTTGTTTTTAACGCATTGTTCTCTTTTTATCATATTCCGTACATTTTTGATGTCGTAAAAACTAATATGATGCTGCATTCTATTTGTACGATTATTCTTTTTGTAACAGCTATTTTAATGTGGTGGCCAATTATTAATAGTTTAGAAGAATATCAAGGGTTTTATGGTATAAAAAGAATCGGATATATTTTTGCAAATGGAATATTATTAACTCCTGCATGTGGTTTGATTATTTTTGCAAATCATCCTATTTATGAAACATATTCTAATTCAATGTTTTGGTTACAAGCAATGGAACTATGTGTACCCACAAGTACATTGTCTAATTTGAATATTTCTGGTCCAGAATTGTTTAACTTCATGCCTATTGTAGATGATCAAAAAACAGGTGGAGTTATCATGAAAATCATTCAAGAAATTGTTTTTGGAGTGGTTTTAGCAAAAATCTTTTTTGCTTGGTACCGTCAAGAGAATACAGAAGATGTTGATATGAATCCTGTATCAGATAAATACCAAATGGAATAAATTCTCGATATAGACTGTTTTTTAATAATTATCTAATAATTGTCATTAATGTTACAATTATTGAAATATTGATAGATGTCTATTACAATGATTACGACTACATAAATGAGAGGACGTCTAATAATATGTCTTTACCTATATTACCTACAATAAGTACTACTTTTATTGTTTTAAGTGCCATAACTGTTGGCATAGGCTGGGGATTAATCAAGCAAGGAAAGAGAGAAGCTCATCAGAAAACAATGATTCTAGCAGCTATTTTTGCCATAATCTTTTTTGTGATTTATGCTAGCAGAACGATTTTTATTGGCAATACGGCTTTTGGAGGACCTGATGATATTAAAATCTATTATACGATTTTCTTAATCTTCCATATCTGTCTTGCGACCGTAGGAGCAGTTATGGGTATTACAATGCTTTGGACAGGGTATAAAAGAAACTTTAGAAAGCATAGAAAACTTGGTCCTATAACTTGTTTTATTTGGTTCTTTACAGGTATAACTGGATTGGCTGTATATTTACTGTTATATGTGTTTTATCATGGAGGAGAAACAACTTCCGTAATAAAAGCAATTTTAGGTATTTAAAAAAAGGTATGAACTAAGGATGATGCTTAATATAATATAGCATCATCTTTTTTTACAAGGTGAAGTAGGAGGCAATATATGAAAGATTATAAAACTGAAAATATATTAATCTTAAATTGTTCTTTAGATATGGCAAAGTCGATAATTTTATTTCGCGATGAATTAGCCATTCGTTCACCAATAGAAATTCCAAAAGATTGGCCATCAAATCGTTTTAAGACCTTTTTACCTTTATTAATTGAAAATTTAGAAAAAAATAAATCATCATCATTCGATATGTGGATTTTAGCAGATTTGCTAGAAAAGAAAATGATGGGTGATATTCTTTTATATAAGAAAAATAATCAAATGTCTATTGCTTTCTTAGAAATGAGATTTTTAACATCTTTTTACGAAAAGAAATATTTTAAAGAAAGTATGATATTATTTCTTGATTTTGTGATGGACTTCTTTAAGGGTAGATTTAAACAAATACATATGGAGATCATGTTTTCTGATAATTTTAGGATGAATATTTTAAAAAAATTGGGCTTTACACTTAAAAAGCAAGATCATCCTTACTTACTTTGGAGTTTAAACGTAAAATAGAGAATTCAATCTAACTGAATTTTTTATCTGTTAGATCGAATCCTCTATATAAAAAACTAAAATTTGAAGTTTAGTTTGATTAGACCAGCCTCTCGCGCTGCTGTAAAGGCTATTAGAATCAATGGACCAATAATAAAACCTAGGAATCCAAATAATTTTAATCCAATATACATAGCAATCAATGTAGCTAATGGGGATAATCCAATGTGATTGCCCATAACTTTTGGCTCAACAGTTCGACGAATAATCAATAGAATGGCAGCTAAAATAGCTAATTGTGTTCCTGAATTTATATCACCGGTTATGAAGTCAAAAGCTGACCAAGGGGCAAGTATAACAATTGATCCAATAATTGGTATGAAATCAATAATCCAAATGACAATGGACATAACGATTGCCATTTCAGGTTTGATGAGTAATAAGCCAACAAGTGATACTAAGAAAATAATTATACTTACTAGAAATTGGGCTTTAAAGAAGCCGAATATTACACTAGATAGACGAGAGCTCATAAATCGAACTTTTTCAGCTGTTGTATCTGTTAAATGCTTGAATATTCCTTTTTTAATATTAGGTAAGTCAATTAAAAATAAAAATAACGCAATTAAAAATACTATGAAGCTTACTAAATAAGAAGGAATACTTTTAACGAAATTTGTAATATTTTCAATGGTGATCCAACTACCTACTTTCGTATTTAGATATTCCAATGATATTTGTACTTGGTTACTTATAACATCAGTAATAGCTTTTGGTAAATGTTCTGAAGCGGATATCATATCTTTTTCTATTTTATTCCATGCCGAACTAATTTCATTAACATATTCAGGTGCGTTTTGAATAATTTGAGCAGCTTCTGTCACTACTTTTGTAGTTAAAAAATAGGCGGATAATCCAATAAAAGCAATAAACATTATAAAAACAATCATAACGGAAAGTTTTTGTGATAAGGAGAATTTACTTTGAAGCATTTTAACTAACGGCATTAATAAAAGTGAGGTTATTAAAGCGATAATTAATGGTAAAGAAACAGGTAATACAAAATAACATAAAGCAATGAGAATAGTAAGAACCAATAATTGAATGAGTCTTTGTTTGGTGAAAAAGCGTTTCAAGATGTTCTCTCCTTGTGGCTAGGATTTTATTTTAAACTATGAAAATATATTATAATGATATTCAAAATATTTTCACAAAAAAGTTATAAAAGTTTCATTATAGAAAGTGTCCATTCGATTATAAATTTTAATTACTATGAAAACAATATATCCTCTGTATTTCCCATGTTTTACTTGTAGTTTGTAAAAAGTTCTATGATTGAAATCCAAAAAATGAACGAATAAGAAGAGACCACTAAACATGCTAAATTAAACAGTGTTTAGTAGCCTCTTCTTTAATTTTGACTGTTTTCTAAAAGATAAATAAGTTCGCTGAATAAATAGAGTATAAATAGTCGAATGGAGCGAGCATTTTGGAGAGGAATTCAATTCAGACTAAATTCAATACTTATTCATAGGCAATAAAGTATGCAAAAATAGCGTAACTTTAAAAGAATGGGGCATATTTCATTTTGGCAGAAAAGTACCCATTTCTTCTGAATCGTCCATAAGGTCAAAAGATTTATCAGTAATTAGACTAAATAATGATGGAATCACAGAAGGTGTTGATTTAGATATGTATTTTCAATTTATCCATCTGGACGTTAAAGCCTTATTAAATTGCAGTTGCAAATGTGTCAAGCTCCGTTTTTAGAGAAACTAGAATCTGTTCACATTTCTTTACTAGAGTAGGTGGAAAGTTTTCATTTTCACCATATTCAATTCCGTGTGGGTAGTAATGCTTCCCTAGACATGGAGTTAGAATTTGAATTATTGCTCTATGAGCTCCTACGTCTCCTTCAACAGCGAAGCCTTGAACTCTCAAATAATAGACCCCTTCTTTTAGTTCGAACTTGCGATCATAGCTCACACGCTCATAATCCCATTGTTCAGCTCGAATTAAGCCATGTGCATCCATAACCTCATCTAAACGATTCAAATCGGCTTTTAGTTTTTCAAAACCAGTGCTTTCAAATCTCATTAGTAATCCTCCTTAAAAATCCACCTTCATTAGTATGATGCGAGTAAAAAGGAAATGATAGAAAATATTCCTAATGTTTCCTTTTATTTTATGATAGTATGAAATAATCTAACATGCAACGAGAAGAGAGTAAGTATTTATTTTTTCACAAAAGTGACAATTTTTAGAGAAAATAGTTTTTTTCAGAAAGAATGAATGATGTATTTTCTTATATCTATTCTTTAATTCTTGGTGATATAATAGGAATAATTAGATATATATTTATTCTGAGAGGAGAGAAAATCTCTGGGGAAAATTGGTAAGGTTCTATTTTTAGCTGTCATTATATTTATAGGAAGCATTTATTTTTTCAATCAAGATGAAGAAGAGAATTTAAATCAAGAAAAATCAGCTAATCTTACGGATCAAAACTTAATCGTTAATCAAGGAGCACAACAGAATAATAAGAGTAAGCCGGTAAAAGACGGATTATCTTTGTTGATTGGAAAAAGCAGTAAAGAAGTTCTAAGTAAATTTGGAGAACCTGCAAGAAAAGATTTGTCATCATATGGATATGAATGGTGGATCTATAATGAAAATGATGAAAAATATATGCAGGTTGCCGTTGAGAATAATAAAATAGTATCTATTTTTGCATTAGGTTCAGATTTAAATATCGCACCTTTTTCAATTGGACAAGGGGTCGACCAATTATTTAAACAGTTTAATCTTGATACAACTATAGATATTTCTTGGCAAGGAAATTCATATCGTTTCGAATTATCTGAAGAGGATTTAGGTGTCAGACCGCTGATAAAAGTGGGCGATGCTTATGCACAAGTTTATATAGATAGATTTACTAATAGGATTTCAAGTGTAAGATTTTTAACGAAAGAACAACTAATTAAGCAAAGACCATTTGAGCTGGTATATCGTGGTGAGCTACCTTTAGAAAAAGAGCTTACGGATGAAGAATGGAAATTAGTCGAATCTGGTGATCAACAGCAAATTTTTGATATTACAAACATAATAAGAAAGAAATTTAATTTATCTCCTGTTCAATGGGATGAAGCAACTGCAGAAGTAGCATTATTGCATAGTCAAGATATGTTTGATAAGAATTATTTTTCACACGTATCTCCTACTAATGGTGATTTAGGCGATCGCTTGAAAAAGGGGAAGGTACCCTTTAGTGTAGCTGGAGAAAATATAGCAGCTAAATATGTAGATGGAATCGCAGCAGTAGAAGGTTGGTTAAATAGTAAGGGGCATCGAGAAACAATGCTTAATGATGAATTTACACATTTAGGCGTTGGTGTATATCACAAGTATTATACACAAAATTTTATAAAAGAAATGTAATGTAGGGAGTGTCTAGTAAGCAGGGCTTTTAGGCACTCTTTTTCTGTAATGGTTTGTATCATATGAAAAGTGATATGAACCATTTTTTCTTTTTTGCATAAGCTGAAATAGGCGAATTGTGGATAAATAAAATGAAAAAGGTGTTCATTGAGGTGAGGAATAATGTCAAATAAAGAGGATCATTCTATTGAAGAATTTAAAGACTTTGTGAAAAATCACCCTGCTTTAGTTAAAGATGTAAGAAGAGGTATTTATACATGGCAAGAAGTGTTTGAGGATTGGTATATATTAGGAGGGGAAGACCGATTATGGGATGAATATCGTGATTCAGATGCTGTGAATTTGTCGGATTCTGAAAAGAAAGACAAAGAGGAAAAAGTGGAAAAAGATATGCTATCATCCATTTTTGATTCTTTAAAAAATGTTGATGTGCAATCTATGCAAAAGCATGTTTCTAATTTAAGTCAGGCGTTAGGAACGATATCAGGTGTTATATCACAATTTCAAAAAACTACTCCACAGTCGGAAAGTGAGCAACCTAAGCAACAAAATCCTTTATCATTAAGGAGAGATTAAGTAAAGGTAGGGGAGAGGATTGAGGCAAGATTTATATGAATGGATTAAAGGGAATGAAGACCAATTAAAATATTTGCGATTACAGCCAATCTGGTATAGGCGATTAATGAGAAATCCACATGAAATTGAAAAGCTGGGAACAGAGTCTGTTTATCATTTTGAAAAATCAATTCCACAACGGGTAAGTCAATTAACAAATGGCGTACAGGTTGCTTCAATGATGTTAAATATGATACAAACAATGGGTATGAAGAGTTAATGGCTATATCATCTAGCTATCAACTCTTTTTTGTTAGTAAAAAACTAATTAAATAGGATCTTTTGATTTAGTTAAATTTATGTTTCAGTTGCTGTGAAAAAATGGCGTTTTTCTAAAGGCTGTTCCAGGAGGCTTAAGTTATTCATCTGCTCCTGCTGGAGTCTAGCATCTTACGCTTCAATCAATTAATGATTGGGGATAGTTTTCAGACCTTACAGGATATATGGAATAGTGATTTAAAATCACCCATATTTTCTTTATATGAGATATCATGATAATATGTGGTAAGGAGGTGAGCTTTTAATGCTTGCTACGATGGAAAGAATGGAAATATTAAATTGTTCAGATGAATTAGCACAAATGATTCTTCAATCTGAAATTGGAGAAAATTATTTGATAACTTTATATAAGCTACAAAATGATCGAGAAGCGCAAGAAAAAATTAAAAGCTTCACGATAATGAAAACCAGGTATGAAGAAGTACAACGTTTTGGCAAATATCATCCTGATTATAAATATGTAAATCTTGAAACGAGAACAAGAAAAAGAGAGATGGACATGCATCCGTCGATCGTGGCTTTTAAGCAAGCAGAAAATGCACTTCAAGATATTCTCGATCAAATAAGTGTTATTATTGCAGGTTCAGTGTCTAAGCATGTGAAAACACCTGGAGGAAATCCTTTTTTCGAAAGTGGATGTAGCAGTGGTGGATGTGGCAGCGGAGGTAGTTGTGGCTGTTCCTAAATCTTTGTATTTATATACGATGTTTTTTCTTTCTAAGAGATTCCTTATTGAAAAAAATTAGAATATTGTGCTACACTAACTGTAAATATTTTTTAGGAGCGTACAGTATGTTGGGTGCTAGACAAGGAATTATTGCTTATTTGCATACGCTGAAACAAGTAAAGATGCTTAGAAGATTCGGCAATATACACTATGTTTCAAAGAAGTTGAAATACGTTGTCTTGTATACCAATATGGACGATGTAGAAGCAACTGTAGAGAAACTTAACTCGTATTCATTCATAAAAAAAGTGGATGTTTCTTATAAACCGTTTTTAAAGACGGATTATGAGAATTCAAAACCAGACAAAGCGAAAGAATATGATTATAAGATGGGTATATAAAAAAGTGTCCTAAAGTAAAGCTTTAGGACACTTTTTTTGTGATTTGAAAATTCAACAATAGGGGTATAAAAATGAGTTAAATGGACAAATAGGGCATTTTTTAGGCTGTTTTCGCATACTTTGTAGCCTTTGAACAAGTATTGAGTATAGTCTGAGTTGAATTACGCTCCATTAGACCTTTTTACACTAAATGTATTCACCAAACTTTAACGGCCACAATCTTTTATCATTTCTTATGATAAGGGAGGTAGGTATCGATTCATACGTAATATGCCAACTAAATGTTGATAATAAAGCTCTTTTTCATTATAAAAATGTGATGGTTTAACATTTAAGTGAATGATCGTTTTATCAAGTTGATTAACAAGTTCTTGAAAAAGTGCAAATCGCTTATTGGGTGTTATTTTTGGGTTTGGAATTCCTTCACGGCAAATATAAATTGGTTGAAAATTACCTGGGTCTGTTGGCTTAAGAATAATAGCTAATGATACTACTTCTTTCTCATTAATAGTAGTTTCAAGTGCTAGTAAGTAGGTAATTCGTTCTTTGTTTGCTTTGCCAATTTCAATAAGTTCGTATAAGTCCGAATAACCTTCACCAAGTTCTATAAAACGTTGTATCAAAACAATGTCTCCTCCTCTTCAGTTAATACAAATGCTCTAAATAATACTGAAATATTGAACATTTTCTAAAAGTTGTTGAAATATAGGCTGTTTTCCCCTTTATATTTTTGGTAAGTTATAAATAGGAAATACTTTCTATAAGGGGAAAACAGGCAATGGGTAAAATATTTACAACAAACATTTTTATCATATTATTAGCAACTAGTGGAATCTTATTTTGGCAATGGCATGTCTATTCTGAAGAAAAGGAATCATCCTCACATTTGCCTATATCACAAGTTGAGCAAAATGTTCAGGTTCAACATAACAGCCAGTTGCTACAAGTAACTCAAAAAATATCAAATTTACAAAAAGGAACTTACCATATTGCCAATCCGTTAAAAGTAAAGTATACAATTGATGGCCAGGAAAATGCTACTAATATTCTTTCTGTTAAAGATGATATGCAAACCATCACCTTTTATTATACCATTCCAGTAAGTTTGAATGATGGTAGTATTTTACTAAAGGATTGGGTACTAAAGTTGGATCAAAGTAAAACCGTTAAATCAACCATTGAAGTAGTGGAATCGAACAGCAATCAAGGAAGTTGGGCTTCAGATTCTACACAAGTAGGATATGTTAACAAAGAATTCATAGATTACTATGTTTTTGAAAAAGAGGGTCCAGTTCCTGCCATATACTATCAAATGGGTAATTTAAAATTGTCCGATAATGAAGCAGGTCCTATTATATATTATGAAGAGGGCATGAAGCCAAATGTAAAAAAAATAGCTTCCATTTTTTCAGAGTATCCGACTTTGCAAAACTTTGTAGTGGTTTTTACTACAAAAGAAAAAGAGCAAGTAACCGAGCAATTTATTATTCTTAATAATGCTGATAATCTGCAACATCTAAATGTAAAGCTATCGAATATTTATCTTGATTCGATTTTTCCTTTTAAGAATCAACAAGAGAAATGGCAACAAAAAATATTAAATAATTTATATTCAAATAAAAAATCAGGAACAAAAAAAGTACTAGTAATGGAGAATGTTTTACGAGATGATTTAACAGAAGAAAAGTTGGAAAAATTTATCGATTCTATTATGAAAACGGAAAAACCTTTGTCATCTGCAAAAGTGGATCAAATTTTATCAACGATTAAAAATAAGCGTACAACATTTTTTAGTGATAACAAAAATGAAAATAAACCTCTTATTCCAATCGTATATTTTGATTTAAGAAAGGTAACGTTTAATCAAAAGCCAATACATGCCGAAATGGTGTATAAAGACGATAGTAAGCTATTACCTTTAAAATCGATTTTAACAGCAGACGGATTTGTGTATAACCAAATCAATCAAGGACATATACTATTAACCAAAGACGGTGATTCCTTACGTTTGTATCCTGGGAAGAATGTATTTATTTTGAATGATACAGACTATTCTGTTACTTCACCGCCGATTGTGAATATTGGAAATGAAATGTATATTTATAACTATTGGTTAGAGGATATTTTTGGAGTAATAGTACTAGAAGAAGATAATGAAATTATTGTAAAGACCTCGGAAGAAATATAAAACAACGTGCCTTTAGGATGTAAAGAAAAAGCCAGATTGTGGGTGTACTCTCACTTATCTGGTTTTTTTATGTGTATAGTGGTTTGCTTTCTATTTTTCTCATAATAATTAGATATGTCAATTTATCCTCCAACATTTTCTTAAAAAAAATCCCTGCAGATTTCTGCAGGGTCCTTCTATTTCCGTGTAAGGATAGAAGGGAAAGGGAGAGGAGAAACCGGAGGAAGAACTTATGGGGAAACGTAAGTCTTCTCCGCGGTTGGCAACAACATCCTTGATTAAAGGTGCTGTTGGTAATAGTATGACCAAATTATTGTTAGTTATTCAAAGTTGATGGATATTTCTCTATTCAATATATATATACGTGATAAAGTGGATATGTTAGGATAGTATAGATAATAAATGTAATTGAGATAGTGGTGATTGTAAATGAGAGTAGTATCAGGACAATGTAAAGGGAGACCTTTAAAGGCTGTCCCAGGTGCCTCAACTCGACCTACAACTGATAAAGTGAAGGAGTCTATTTTTAATATTATAGGACCTTATTTTGAAGGTGGAATCGCATTAGATTTATTTGCAGGTAGTGGTGGACTAGGCATTGAAGCTTTAAGTAGAGGGATGGACAGAGCCATTTTTGTTGATAGAGAATTTAAAGCGATTTCAACAATTCGTGGGAATTTACAAGCTTGTCATTTTACTGATCAAGCAGAAGTGTATAAAAATGATAGTGAAAGAGCTATTAAGGCATTGATTAAACGAGAGATAGCGTTTGATTTAATATTATTAGATCCCCCTTATAAAAAACAAAAATTAGAAGAACTACTAGAGATAATCGCAAAAAATCATTTAATTGCAACTAATGGAATTATAGTATGTGAACATAGTAATGATGTTGAGTTACCAGATAGGGTAAGTACGTTAACAAGATGGAGACATGAAAATTACGGCATAATATCCATCTCCATATATTCACTTGATGATAATCTTGAAAGAACAGTAACGCTGTAGGAGGAACATAAATGGTAAAGATTGCAGTTTGTCCAGGTAGTTTCGATCCAATTACTAATGGACATGTTGATATTATTCAAAGAGCGGCAAAAATCTTTGATGAGTTACATATTATGGTGTTAATTAATTCTGCAAAGAGTCCTTTATTTTCAACAGAAGAAAGAGTTCAACTAATTAAAGATGCAACAAGCCATATTCCTAATGTTATTGTAGACTCGTATAGTGGTCTATTAGTTGATTATGCAAAAGGAATTAATGCGTGTGCCATTATTCGTGGATTGCGTGCTGTGTCTGATTTTGAATATGAGATGCAAGGTACCTCAATGAATCGCATTTTAGATGATCATATTGAAACATTCTTTATGATGACGAATAATCAATATTCTTTTTTAAGCTCAAGTATTGTCAAAGAAGTGGCCAAATATGGTGGGGATGTATCAGAGCTTGTTCCAGCAGTTGTTGCACAAGCTTTAAAGGATAAATATAACCAAAATTAAATATAAAAAAGAGTGTAATAAGAGCAAAGAGACCGCTCCAATTACACTCTTTTTTTGATGTTTGCTTGTAACTGTATTGTCTAAAGGATATATGTTTACACTGAAAGTTTTACGTTTAAATGATTGCTAGTATCTGTGATGGTATTCCTTTTGAATGATCCATTGTTTACAATATTGCTGAACATTAAAGTTGTTTTGCATACTTTGTTGCCTATGAATAAGTAGTGATGCTCACTTTCTGCATGAGTTTTGCTTTTTTACGCTCTAAACGACCTTTTTATGCTAGTTGTATTCACTAATTAAAAATAGCAATCTTGTAGACAACAGCCTATATTAAAGCGACAAGTGCTTTTGTTTTTTTATTTATAGGTTCTTTTGAAGTAAATGGATATGTAGATAAATAGCGAAAGAATTGTTATAAAAGGACCTAATATACTCAGAGTTGTAATGATTTGGCTGAACCAATCCGTTCCATCGAATACAGATACAGGGAGAGCGTTAGATGGATGCTCATTTATTTTGATTCTTTCATAAACAGGTTTCCAAATGAGAAGTGTAATCAAACTTGCAAAACAGCCGTGCATGATTCGAGCGAAGAAGAACGGAGCAAAATGAATATCCGTTTGAGCTAATATACTAGCTACTTGCGCTTGAACACTGATGCCACTAAAGGCCAAAATAAAACTTGTTACAATTGCTTGTTGTAAAAGAGATACATTCTGAACACCACTAGTCATTTGTGATCCTAAAGTGATTTCAAACATTCCTGACATTAGTGGAATACTAAATTCGCTAGGGATATGAATAACGGAAAGGAAAATACCTAAGCCATAAGCTAAAAAGTCTGTAATATTCATAATGAACAATAGTTTATTTATAACAGAAAACAGGATGATAAAGCCACCGATGAGTAATAATGTTTCGATAGAGGAGAGGACTGCATCACCAAGCATTTTTCCAAAAGGTCTTTTTTCTTTAATTCTTGTTCGATGCAATTCTTGTAGTGCTTGTTTAATGGATTTTACTTTTACTTTCTCGACCTTAACAGAATCTTTTCCATAAAAACGCATTATTAGTCCAACCAAGAGATTGCCAAAATGATGAGCTATAGCTAGTACAATTCCAAGAGTGGGATTTTGAAAGAAACCTATTGAAACAGCGCCGAAAATAAATAGTGGATTAGAAGAGTTCGTAAAGGAAACAAGACGTTCTGCTTCAATTTTAGTTAACTGTTTTTCTTTCCTCAGGCGAGCCGTTAGTTTTGCTCCAGAAGGATAACCTGATGCCATGCCCATGGCCCAAATAAACCCTCCAACCCCGGGAACTTTAAATAAAGGTCTCATTAAGGGCTCTAATAAAACACCAATAAAAGTAACAACACCAAAACTAATAAGCATCTCAGAAAGAATGAAAAAGGGTAGCAAGGATGGAAATACAATTTCCCACCACATATTCAAACCACGGATAGATGCTTCTAATGCTTGCTGAGGAAATTTTATTAGAGCACCTGCTAGCGTTGTAGCTCCTAAAGCGAGTATAAGTGTTTTTAAGATTGATTTATTCACCTAACAGGCCTCCTAAGAAGTTTTCAACTTTGCATTGATTTGATGCAATGTTAAAATATCAAACATAAGTATATGTATTATAAATGTAATAAAAAGGATCTTGTCCTTATATCCAAATATACTCTGAAGTGATTAATTTAGAACAAGAATGCTTCATACATGTTTAGAGAAATGGGAGGTGATATTTTGAATCAAAAGCATCCAAAGATTGGTCTTGCACTAGGATCAGGCAGCGCTAGGGGATTTGCCCATCTAGGCGTTATTAAAGTATTAAAGGAAGAGAATATTCCTATTTCATATATAGCAGGAAGTAGTATGGGAGCTTTGGTTGGAAGTATGTATGCAGCTGGAACAGACTTGGACCAGCTATACAAAATAATAACGAGTTTCAAAAGAAAATACTATTTGGATTTTACCGTTCCTAAAATGGGTCTAATAAAAGGGAATCGAATTAAAGAGTTTATCGGAATATTTACTCATTGGAAAAACATTGAACAGTTAGACATCCCGTTAGCAGTAGTTGCAACGAATATTAAAACTGGAGAAAAAGTGGTGTTTAAAGAAGGATTAGTAGCAAATGCTGTTCGAGCTAGTATTTCAATTCCAGGAATCTTTACACCGGAAAAAATAGGAGAGCAACTTCTTGTTGATGGAGGTGTTGTTGACAGAGTACCTGTTTCAGTTGTTAAGGAGATGGGGGCAGATTATGTCATCGCAGTGGATGTATCTCAATTAAATCAAGATATGGAAGTTACGTCTATATATGATGTCATTATGCAATCTTTAGATATTTTGCAAATGGAAGCGATGAAAAACAGAAAAATTTCAGCTGATAGTATGATTAGACCTAAATTAGAAATGTATGATTCAAAAGCTTTTACGAATATTGATGAAATTGTTGCTATAGGTGAAAGTGAAGCTAGAAAGCATATCGAACAAATAAAAAGTGATATTGCTAGCTGGAAGGGGAAAGAAGAGAATGAAACGTAATAGGTTTTTAAAGGGACTATTTATTGTTGTCTGCATCATATTATTAGGGGGATATTTTATCCCAATGCCCTATTATATTTCTAAGCCAGGAATGGCAAAGGAACTTGCCCCTATTATAGAAGTAGATGGGGGAAAAGAGGAGAAAGGAAGTTTAATGTTAACGACCATTCAAATGGGAAAAGCGAATATCTTCTCATACTTCATATCGGATTTTAAAGACTTTTGGAAGGTATATCCAGAAGAGGATATTAAGATTAAAGGTGAGTCTGATGAAGAATATGAAGTTAGACAATTACATATGATGGACGATTCTAAAGAACAAGCAATTATGAGTGCTTTTAAAGCGGCAAATAAGCCATATGAAAAGATCTATAAGGGAATATATGTGTATCAAGTAGTTAAAGGTATGCCAGCTGAGAAAAAATTACACGCTGGTGATAGAATAACAAAAATCGATCAACAAACTATTCAATCATCCGATCAATTCATGAAATATGTAGCAAAGAAAAAGAAAGGTGACTTGGTAAACTTAGAAGTCATGAGAGATGGTAAAACTTTACGAGAAGATATTGAGTTAGCTTCTATACCTGATTCAGGCAAGATTGGTATTGGAATTGCTTTGGTAGATGATTATGATGTGAAAACGAATCCCAAAGTGTCGATTGATAGTTCTCAAATTGGTGGACCTTCAGCTGGCTTAATGTTTTCACTAGAAATTTATAATCAACTTGTAAAAGAGGATATAACTAAAGGTTATAAAATTGCAGGTACTGGAACCATTGATTCAGAAGGACATGTAGGAGCAATTGGTGGGATAGATCAAAAAGTAGTAGCAGCAGATAAAAATGGAGCACAAATTTTCTTTGCTCCAAATGAGAATGGAAAAAAGAATTCAAATTACAATGTTGCCAAGAAAGCGGCAGAAAAAATTAAAACTAAAATGAAAATTATCCCTGTAGATACAATGGATGATGCGCTTGAATATTTATATAACATATCTGATAAAGAATAAGAAAGGTTGTCACAAAAGTATTGATCTAATACTTTTGTGACAACCTTCTTTTGAGTTGATTTCTAAGCTTTTTTCTTGATATAGATGATTGTCATACTGTTAGATGATAACTGGATGTCGGTACTCTCTTTGGAAAGCTGACTGTTGTTTATCAGCTGGTAAAATAAGTGAGTGAATGATGGCTGCTTTTATATCTAAAGAGAGGGCATCATGTTCAAAGTTAGATACCTTTGTGATGAGAGGTAATTCAATTTGTTTCTTTTTTTCGTTTAAGTATTTTCTACCTTGTTCTGTAAAACCTAAAATTCTTAAATATGATGGTTGCTCAAGTAATTGCTTTATTTTTATTTTATTGGCTCCAATTAAAATATGTACACATATTCTTTGTAAGCGTGTTAATGTATATCTTTTTGTTTTTGCCGCAGTAATAAAGTTAGCAAAAGATGTGGATGTACGAGCAGCCTCTTTTAGACGATATTGAAGTCCTTCTTCTACTTCATAGATTTGAGATAACTCTTCATTTGACGTTGAAATGAGTTTGTATTGTAATAATGGCCAATAGCTTTCCCAATGATGTAGAGTTTGATTTACCTCTAAGTATCTTTGTAACTCAATAAAAGTGTAGGATGGCATGAATGTTTGCGCTTCTGTCATTTGCTCATTATGTAATAATGCTTGTCTAATACTAGTAGCACTTGCAATATGTCCTGTAGGTAACGTTTGATCGTGATATTGAGCCGCAATTCTCTGAATGAGTGTTGGTTGGATACGATAATGATTGGATAGGGCAGCTCGTATATATTGGTAGCCTAAAATATTGTTTGGCTTTGTTAAATCGAGTTCATCATGAGAGTCGAGACCTAGTGAAGCGAGTGCAAGTGAAAAAGATTTAGGATAATTGTATCCTTGTTTACTAAAATAACGAACTTGATTATTTATTTCTATTTCATATTTTTTCATTTGCTCATATTTGGAAACAAACATAGCAATATCACCTTGTTCACTACCAAAACAAAAGGTGTCACATTGAATAGCTTCGAGAAGAGAAATCGCTCCAAAAGCAAAGTGTTGAGCATGTTGTGTACTGTAAATATAAGGCAGCTCAATAACAAGGTCGATACCAGATTTTAATGCCATTTGAGTTCGAGACCATTTGTTAACTAGAGCTGGCTCTCCTCTTTGTAAAAATGAACCACTCATTACAGCGATTACTATATCCGCTTCATTTTGTTTTTTACTTTGCTCTGCATGATAAAAATGACCATTATGAAAGGGATTATATTCAACTACTAAACCAACAGCTTTCATAAATACCTCCGTTAAATCAATAAATTACGAATACCGAACAATGACGACATTTCTTTCATTATAGAGTAAAGGTAAATAGACAACAAATATTCACGAATAAAATTTATATCCTCGCCTCTAAAATAATTCATAGACTTACTAAATCAACTTGTTTGATTGATTTTGCAATTTGTAATTAGATAATGCTACAATACATAAGATTAGTGTTTACTGTAAGACACATATTTAGATAAAACAAAGGGAAAACGCTGTAAAGAAATTATATTGACAATCAATTCAATGAAAGCTATAATTACCTTTGTTGCCTTGAGGTGATTTGAATGAAATGGACAATAACTCAACTTCAGAAGTATCGGGATAAAGGTCTTGTTCTTGATGAAAAAGTTGATGTTTCAGATATTAAGGAAATTGATTCACAAATACGTGATGTTTCCCTTATCAATGTTACTGGAAGAGCGGATATAAGTGCAACAAAAGTTACATTTCATATCCATCTAACAGGTGAGCTGATCTTGCCTTGTGCTAGAACTCTCGTAGACGTGAAATATCCAATTGATGTTAAGACGACTGAAACCTTTCTGCTAAAAGATAATTATGATTACCAAGATAGCGAGTATTTTACTGTTGTTCAAGGTGATGTAATTGACTTAACACCGATTATAAGAGAGAATTTATTGTTAGAAGTACCGATGCAAGTATTTTGTGAAGATCCAAATCCAGAAGGTGCAGCACCTAGGTCAGGTAATGATTGGTCTGTAGTAACGGAGGAAGAGCAGGAGAAGAAAATTGATCCTCGCTTAGCAGGTCTTGCAAAATTCTTTGACGACGACAACAAATAATAATATGAAACAAGAAGATACGGAATTATCCGGTCCTTCTTCTTAAACCATTTTTTAAGGAGGTGGGAATAATGGCTGTACCATTTAGAAGAACGTCTAAAACTGTAAAAAGAAAGCGCCGCACTCATTTTAAACTTGAGGTACCTGGTATGGTAAGTTGCCCAAACTGTGGTGAAATGAAACTTGCTCACCGCGTATGTAAAGAATGTGGAACATACAAAGGTAAAGAAGTTGTAAGCAAATAATTGCTTTCAAATAAAAGAGAGGATTTTAAAAGTATAGCTTTTAGGATCCTCTCTTTTTCATTGTTTAGGAAAAATAATTACATATTTTACTTGTAAATAGGGAAAAGTCATTTTTACTATAATTTCTCGAGTTTATAAGCTAATTTTGAGCATCTCCTGGTTCAAGATGACAGTAATATTGTGAATTACCTAGATGCTCTTTGATAATATTTCTTAATTTTTAACGATCCTATTTATAAGTAAGGTTGGGAACTACTGTTTTTTATTGTTTAAATATTCTGTATAATGAGTAGGTGGAGTTTAGGTAGGGTTTTCTAAGGGGGAAATGAAAAATGAATGAAATTCTTATTAAAGAGAAGCTAGATAATGGGATGTTTATGCTAACGCTTAATCGTCCCCATATGAGAAATGCTATAAATTTTCAAATGATTGATGAATTACATAGAGCAATCGATGAGGCCAAAAATAATTTTGCCATAAAAATGGTTGTCATTAAAGGAGCTGGAGAACGAGCTTTCTGTTCTGGTGGAGACTTGTCTGAGTTCCATGATTTAATCACTGAGCAAGAGGCATATGGTATGTTATCGAAAATGGGTGAAGTGTTATATGAACTAGCTACATTGCCAAAGCCTACAATTGCTTATATTAATGGAGCTGCGGTTGGTGGTGGCTGCGAAATAGCGGCAGCTTGTGATATAAGAGTGGCTAATCATCAGGCAAAAATGGGATTCGTACAAGCTAATCTAGCCATTACAACTGGATGGGGAGGAGGTACCTTAATATTAGAAAAAATGGTACCATCTCAAGCGTTGCAAATGCTATGGTCAGCTGAAGTTATATCTGCTTTTGAAGCGAAGGAAAATGGATTTGTATCAGAAATCATTTATGAAGATGGAGATTTGAGTATGTTTCTAGAGAAATTCGTGAAAAAGCCACTTGGTTCGCTACAAGCCTATAAGGAAATATTACTACGTAGATGGCGAGAAACAGACTTGAAAGAAAGAATACATGAAGAAATAGTAACTTGTTCGAAACTGTGGGAGAAAGAAGAGCATCATATAGCAGTTGATGGATTTAGAAACCGAAAGAAATAGAAATTAACAACGATTCAAAAAGAAGTGAAAAATAATACAGAATCATTTCTATCTTTTCTAGTAAGTGCATAGTATGTAGTATAGCTTGCAAGGAGGGTGGAGTGATGTCTGTATCGAGACAAGATGCCTGGACACAGGACGAAGATTTAATTCTCGCAGAATTGGTATTAAGACATATTAGGGAAGGTAGTACACAATTAATTGCTTTTGAAGAGGTGGGAAAGCGATTATCACGTACACCTGCAGCATGTGGATTTCGTTGGAATTCATATGTTCGAAAGCAATACAATTCTGGAATAGAGTTAGCTAAAAAGCAGCGAAAAGAAAGTAAAAAGTCACATTTAAAAGGTAAATCTATTTCAAATGTAGTAGAGGAAGTCCAACAAGAAATTTTAGAAAAGTCCCAAAGTATTAGTTTAAAAGATGTTATTTCTTTTCTAGTTGCATTAGAAAACGATATGAGTAGTAAAGGAATTGAGGATGAAAGAGTAAAGCAAGACATTCTCAGCTTACAAGAAGAAAACGAAATATTGAAAAAAGAAGTGGAAGAATTTGAAAGTAAACTTGTAATAATTGAAGAAGATTATCGAGCATTAATAGAAATCATGGACAAAGCGAGAAAAATGGTTATATCTGAAGAAAGTAAAAAAAATCCCAAAGTGAAATTTCAGATGGATAAAAACGGGAATTTAGAAAGAGTAAAAAAATAACCATACTGTTTACAATATAAGAATGTTTGTCTCCGAAAATAAGAAATGCTTAAATGGCACTTCTTATTTTTACTTTATAAAAGTATGAATTCATTGATTCATTAAATATTATCTGAAATTCCTGAAAGATGTTGAGATGAGACGTGTCAAAGAGGTAATGAATCGTTCAATAAACGAGCAATTGCGGATAATAATCATCCGTTGTTGTTCGTTTATTGAACTATAAAGTTGCCTGCTTATTATCGCTAGGAGGTTAAGTGAAAGAGATTACTTGAAAGGTATTATATTGTTGGCTCCCATACGAGTGGGTTTTGGCTCAAATCACGCTCCATATTGTATGAAACGGCTGAGAAACCCATCTTACTCCAAAAGTCGTCTGAGTGAACTCTTGGATTTGTTTTAATCGGTAGATTAAAAGATTTTGCATAATTAACTAATGCTGTTCCAAAACCTTGCTTTTGATAAGGTGCTAAAACCTCAAGCTTCCATAACTCCAAATATTCTTGTGGTGGTGTGAAATACTGATCTGCATCTTCATTATGCTTGTATAATGACATACGAGCTACTAACTTATCACCATAATAAATTCCGTAAAAAGGTGATTTACTGTCATTTTCAATGATTTTGCTTTCTAAATCTTCTAACATTGAAAGTTCTTGAAGTCCGTATTGCTTAAATTGTTTAAATTCTTCAAGCGTTTTGTAGTTAACTAATAGTCTTTTTACTGTGCACTCCATATTTACTCCCCTTTGCTCGTGTTTAAAAAAGTCCCCTAACTTTTTTGTAGTTGCTCTCTATATGTTGCAACATCCTTATCTTGAAGTATTCATCTATTTAACTTCAATACTATTATATACCATGGAGATGGAAAATACTTCTTTAATGTCATCGGGATGATCATAATAATTTCGATGGACATAATTGTTCTATTCCACAACATTCGCATTTTTGTTAAAATAACGATACAACAAGTAAATGAGGGATTTTGATGAAAATTGGTGTTATTGGTGGTGGAGCAATTGGCCTGTTACTTAGCTCCTATTTTGCAAAAGAACATACTGTAACAATCTATACAAGGACTGAAAAGCAAGCGAAAGATTTATCTCATAATGGTTTATCACTTGTGAAGAATCATCATTGTATCCAGAGTGATGTCTCTGGGGTTGTATTTCCTCATGATTCGTTAGGAGAACAAGATTTAATAGTTGTTGCTGTCAAGCAATATCATCTGAATCAGATTATTCCGAGTTTAGAGAATGTGGACTGTCGCTTGCTTTTTATACAAAATGGCATGAGACATTTATCTTATATAGAGTCTCTTACAAAAAGAAACGAAGTTTATCTTGGCATAGTAGAGCATGGTGCTTTAAAAAAAGATTCTTGCACAGTTGTTCATACTGGGGATGGTGTGTTGAAAGTAGCATCATACATGGGCAATCTTGTTTCAATCCAATATTTAGCGGATATTCCTTCGTTTCCAGTTATATTTGAGGAAGATTATTATAAAATGTTGTCTGAAAAATTAATTGTTAATGCAGTTATTAATCCATTAACTGCTATTTTAGGTGTAACGAATGGTTCCTTGCTAGACAACATGTTTTATAAAAAACTATTTCATACATATTTCAATGAACTATCCGAAGTTTTACAGTTTGAAAATAAATCGGAAATCTTATTGTATGTGGAAGAAGTTTGTAAGAAAACATCAAAAAATCGATCATCTATGCTTCGAGATTTAGAGGAAAATCGTCCGACAGAGATCGATGCCATTTTAGGATATATACTTGATTTAGCAAAGAAAAAACAGTTGAATACCCCGATCTCTGAAAATTTGTATTTAATGGTCAAAGGGAAGGAGCTTCAAGGGAAGGAGAAGTAAATGGATGTTGTCTTGTCGTGGATTATTGCTACCTTAATTACAATCCCAATTATTGCATATGTTCTCATTTTTGTTGCGACAAAACAGATTACAAAAAATCATCGAAAAGCAGTTAATTTTGCTATGAATAGTTCTACTCTTCTTTTTATTATATCTGTGCATTTTTTAATACAAACTATATGGAATATCTCATTATTATGGATGATTTTATTAGTGATGATACTGATTTCGATGACCGTCGTAATCGTACATAGAAAATATAAAGAAGAGATAGTGTTTTCGAAGGTTTTAACAGGAGCATGGCGGCTTAATGCCTTAGTATTTATTTTTATTTACTTCGGTTTGGTGTTTTATGGAATATTTAAAAGCGTTTTAAACATATTCTAAAATAAATCGCTTCACATCTAATCGATTCTATTTAGGGTGTGGGCTGATTTTTTTGTTTTTATATAGTGTGATGATATACTTTAACGAGATGTAAGAGATGTTCTGGAAAGGAAGTCCTGTGATGGAAATAAAGGAAATTGTATTGCCATCTATCAATAAATTTGCTTCAAATTATTTGAAAGATCTTTCGCATGCGAATACATACTTTCATTATGATCTAAAAGAAGTAAATATGTACAATCATAGATATAATGATGTGATGAAGCAATCTTTTAATAGAGAGAAACTAGCCCAAGCAATAGAAAATTATATAAGAAAGTTTGGTATTTCTACAGAAGTACGAAATAATCTTGAACGTTTGCAACAGCATGATTCAGTAGTTGTTATTGGAGGACAGCAGGCGGGCTTATTAACAGGACCGACGTATACCATTCATAAAGTCATTTCAATAATTAAACTTGCTAAGCAACAAGAGGAATTATTAAATAAACCAGTAATACCTGTTTTTTGGATTGCTGGAGAAGATCATGATTTAGATGAAGTAAATCATGTATTTGTTGAAAAAGAAGGCCATTTTGAGAAAAAGACATATGGAAGTACAGTTCAAACGAAAGCGAATATTTCAGATACTCCACTAGAAGAAGGAAGCTTCGATAAATGGTTAGAAGAAGTGTTTTCAAGTTTTGAAGAAACGGCGTATACAAAAGAACTATATCATGAGTTAAAAGATTATAGTAAACGCTCAAGCAACTTCACTGATTTTTTCTCATTCATTATAAATGAGCTTTTTAATAAATATGGATTACTCTTAATTGATTCAGCGGATCAAAATTTTAGAAGACTTCAAGGTGAGTTTTTTGAAACATTGATTACGCGTCATTCTGAAATTAATGAAGCTGTTAGATCACAGCAAACATTTATTATGGAAAATGGCTATAATACGGTTATTGCAATGGATAATCAGAATGCGAACCTATTCTATTACGACAATGAAGAACGAGTATTGTTAGAATATGATAATAACCGTCAATTATTTTGTGGGAAAAATTCATCTATTCATTTTACGAAAGATGAATTGCTTAATATCGCCCGAAATGAGCCATGGAAATTAAGTAATAATGTTGTGACAAGACCAATGATGCAAGAGTATTTATTTCCAGTGTTAGGATTTATCTCTGGGCCTGGGGAGATTGCTTATTGGGCAGAGCTAAAAAAAGCGTTTGAATTATTAGAGATGAAATTACCTCCGATTGTGCCGAGAATGAATATTACCATACTCGAACCAAAAATTAAAAAAGACTTATTAGATGTTGATATGGATATCTATGAAGCATTAGTGGCTGGAACTTCCGAAGCACGTAATCGTTTTATTGCGACAGTTGAAGATCCACAAATGATTCTGCTTTATGAAAATATGCAGAAACAGTTTAAGGAAAGCCATCAATTACTTTCACAATCAGCACTTAGTGTAGACCGTGGTTTAGAACCACTGCTGAAAAAAAATGCTGAAATTATCGAAAATCAAATACAGTTTTTATATAAAAAAATTCAACAAAGTATCGAGAAAAATCATACTCAAACTTTACAAGCGTTCATGCGTATTGAAAACGCCTTACGTCCAAACGGAGGACCACAAGAAAGACTTATCAATATTTATTACTTTGTAAATAAATATGGTCTACATTTTATTGATGATTTAATGGCTTTAAATTTTGAGAGTAACAATTTTCACAAAATAGTAGTGATGTAGCTTTCATTTTGAAAAGTTGATTTCTAAAAGATATAAGTTCAGTGAATAAAATCTGCATAAAAGATCGATGGGAACTAAGGGTGTGAGACTCCATCTGAGGAAGCAGTGGGACAGGTAAGATTCTCCGCAGGCACTTTTGTGCCGAGAGGATGTTCACCTCCCGCTTTGTGGAAAGCGAGCATTATCAAATCAACTAATATTCACTAATCTGTCCATAAGCAGCAAAGTATGAGAAAAACACTATTGAAAAGAACAAGAGCTTTTATAGTCTTGTTCTTTTTTTGTGTTTCAGTTCATACGTATGCTAATATGATGTTTTTAGAGCTAAAGTTTTCTATGAACTTTATGGGAATTTATATAATTAATTGTCTCAACATATAAGAAATTGTTACAATAGTAAAAGTATGAATGGAAATTTTGTTTTGTATTGTTAACAAGCTTAATCAATATAACGAATTGAAATCTATAAAAAAGAGGAATAGCAAGTGGAGAATTTACACATATATAATGAATTAATAAGCTTTTTACCTGAAAAGAATGTAAAAACAAATGAACCTTTGAAAAAGTATACGTTTACGAAAACGGGTGGTCATGCGGATATTCTTGTTTTCCCTGTTTCATATGTTGAAGTAGAAAAAACATTGGCATTCGCTAAAGAACAAAAGATTCCAGTTACCATTTTAGGGAATGGTTCGAACTTAATTATTAAAGATGGCGGTATTAGAGGAATTGTTATTATTCTTACTAAACTAAACAACATAACCGTAGAAGATAACCTAATCATTGCTCAAAGTGGTTCGACAATTATTGATGTATCAAAAACGGCTTTAGAATATTGTCTTACTGGCTTAGAGTTCGCTTGTGGAATTCCAGGTACAACTGGTGGGGCACTATTCATGAATGCAGGTGCATATGGTGGAGAAGTAAAAGATGTATTGCAATCTGCTGTTGTGTTAAATGAGGAAGGGGAATTATTAACTCTTACTCAAGCAGATTTTGATTTTGGATATCGTTCAAGTGCCTTTGCTAAAAAAAATTATTGTGTTCTTGAAGCTACCTTTGCTTGTGAAAAAGGTGATGCTACAGAAATTAAAAAGAAAATGGATGAGCTCACATTTTTACGAGAGTCAAAGCAACCATTAGAATATCCTTCTTGTGGAAGCGTGTTTAAACGCCCTCCAGGTCATTTTGCTGGTAAGCTTATTCAAGATAGTGAGCTTCAAGGTGTACAAATAGGTGGAGTTCAAGTATCTACAAAGCATGCTGGATTTATGGTTAATGTGAATCAAGGAACAGCTAGTGATTATATCGAATTAATCAAGCATGTTCAAAAAACAGTAAAAGAAAAGTTTAACGTGGATTTAGAAACAGAAGTAAAAATTATAGGTGAAGACAAATAAAAAGGAAAAAGCTCTTTTCGCAATTTTTTGTGAAAAGAGTTTTTTTGTGTAAGTGAAATTTCAAACAAATGCTGAGAAGTTTAGTGGATATTCGCTAAAAAATCACTTGCAGCAACAACAATGTTATTCATTAAATGTATGTTGATGCTGAAGGACGCGAAACTTCTTGAAATTTGTGTGAAGGAATTTGGAATTGGAAAAAGAATACTAAAATTAAGTGGAGAAAAGTGGGGGGATGTGGTAAATTTAAAATAGAAAGTGGGGTAGTGACCATGTTCATGGGTGAATATCATCATAACATTGATAATAAAGGTCGACTTATCATTCCTGCGAAGTTTAGGGATGCTCTTGGTGAGGTATTTATAATTACTCGCGGTCTAGATCAATGCTTATTTGGTTACTCCATGGATGAATGGCAACAAATTGAAGAAAAACTAAAAACACTACCACTTACTAAAAAAGATGCACGAGCATTTACACGTTTTTTCTTTTCAGGAGCTTCTGAATGTGAACTTGATAAACAAGGAAGAATAAATATATCTTCCCCATTAGTGAACTATGCAAAGCTTGAAAAGGAATGCGTAATTTTAGGAGTATCCAATCGAATAGAGATTTGGAGTAAAAAACAATGGGAAGAATATTTTTCAGAATCAGAGGATTCTTTTGCTGATATTGCTGAAAATATGGTTGGATTTGATATTTAAAATGTCTCACCATTGGACAAACAAGAAGAAGTAACAGCATATTTGAAGATCGATTGGAGTTGGAAGTTTTGTTTAAACACGTTACAGTTCTGCTGAAAGAAACGGTAGATGGATTAAATATAAAAGAAGATGGTGTGTACGTAGATTGTACATTAGGTGGAGCAGGTCATAGTGAGTATTTGCTATCTCAGTTATCAGACAATGGAAAGCTATATGCTTTTGATCAAGATATTGTAGCAATTGAAAATGCTAAAAAAAAGCTTGCTTCTTATAAGGATAAAGTTGTATTTATTCAAAGCAATTTTAAAAATATTAAAGAAGAGCTAAATGCACTTGGGGTACATAAAGTTGATGGTGTTCTTTATGATTTGGGTGTATCATCTCCACAACTTGATACACCAGAAAGAGGTTTCAGTTATCAACACGATGCACCACTAGATATGAGAATGAATCAGGATGCCTCTCTATCGGCTTATGATGTGGTGAATACTTGGTCTTACAATGACTTAGTAAAAATTTTTTTCCAATACGGTGAAGAAAAGTTTTCTAAACAAATTGCAAGAAAAATTGAAGCGGCTAGAGAAATCAAGCCGATTGAAACTACATATGAGTTAGTGGACTTAATTAAAGAAGGTATTCCTGCGCCAGCTAGAAGGACAGGTGGACATCCTGCTAAACGAGTATTTCAAGCCATCCGGATTGCGGTAAATGATGAATTAAAGGTGTTCGAAGATTCTTTACTTCAAAGCATAGATCTCCTGAATAAAGGAGGAAGAATATCTGTTATTACGTTTCACTCTTTAGAAGATCGTATTTGCAAGAGTGTCTTTAAGAAGAAAAGTGAATTACCTCCTATGCCTCCGGGGTTACCTGTTATTCCAAAAGAATTTCAGCCGGAATTAAAACTTATTACTAGAAAGCCGATATTACCTAGTAAAGAAGAATTAGATGCAAATAACCGAGCTCGATCAGCTAAATTAAGAGTGGCAGAGAAACAGTAAAGATTCTATATTCCTAAGGGGAACACTAATAAAGAGCTTTTATTAAGCGAATATAGTTTTATTAATGAATAAGCAACTTTTAGTAGAGGTTTCAGTTATTTACGAATTAAGAACAGAATAAATATTTGACTGAATATGTGGAGGGGAAGAATTTGAGTATGTTAGCAAAGAAGATAGCAGCTGAAAACCAACAAAATCGTCAACCTCAAACAACTGTTCAAACCGTTGTTGTTCATAAGGGTAAAGTCACGTTAGGAGAAAAGATATTGCTCATTGTATGTGCTTTATTGCTAACAGTGGTATCTGTAAAGATTATCACAAATCAATACTCCTTATATGTGTTAAACAAAGAAATCCAAACATTGGACAAGTCTATTACTGAACAAGTAAAAGTAAATAATGACTTAAATGTACAAGTTAGTGAATTAAGTAGATATGAGCGGATATGGGAGAAGGCTTCTAAACTTGGGTTAACTCTAGATGAAAACAATGTTAAGGTTGTGCAAGATTGATGAAAAGATTGAATATAAACAAAGGAGCAATGGCGCTTTTTGTATTTTTCGCCCTGCTCTTTTTTGTGTTAGCAGGACGAATATTATATATTCAGATTACCGGACAAGTAGATGGTCAGGTACTAGCTGCAAAATCACAGGAAAAAATATTAAAAGAAAAGGCTGTAGAGTCGAAAAGAGGAAGTATTTTAGATCGAAATGGAGAAGTTATTGCTGAAGATACCTCTTCATATACACTCTTTGCGATTTTAGATAAAACGTTTAAAGTTGATGATGACCATCCGAAGTATGTAGTCGATCCAGAAGATACAGCAAGGAAATTGTCTAAATATATTGATATGAGTTATGAAGACATTTTAAAAAGGTTACAAAAAGAAAATGTCTTTCAGGTTGAATTTGGTGCTGCCGGAAGAGATATATCACATACGGTTAAAAAGCAAATAGAAGAATTGAACCTTCCAGGAATTAATTTTTCTAGAGATACAAAGCGTTTTTATCCAAATGGAATGTTTGCCTCTCATGTCATTGGATATGCGGACAAACAAAGGAATGAAGATGAAAAAAAAGTAACGATGGTCGGGAAGCTAGGGCTTGAAAAGAAATTAAATGATCGCTTAAAAGGTACTGATGGAAAGATTAATTATGAAAGTGATCGATGGGGCTTCTTATTGCCAAATAAAGAAGAGAAAGTAACACCGCCGGAAGACGGAGACAATGTTACTTTAACTTTAGATAAAAAGATTCAATCTTTCCTAGAAGATTCTTTAAGTAGAGTACAAAAAAAATATAATCCTAAAAAACTAATTGCTATCGTATCGAATCCTAAAACGGGTGAAGTGTATGCAATGAGTCAACGCCCTTCTTTTAATCCAACAACAAAAGAAGGATTAAATACGATGTGGAAAAATTTGGCGATCGAAGAGAATTTCGAACCTGGATCAACCATGAAGTCGTTTACTCTTGCTGCTGCTGTTGAAGAAGGTGTGTTCAATCCAAATGCAACGTATGTTTCACAAAGAATGAATATCCAAGGTAGTAATATTGGTGACCATACAGGGATTACTCCAGGGAAAGTTTTAACATACCTGCAAGGTGTACAAAGATCATCTAACGTTGCTTTTGTCAAAATTGCTATGGAACAGCTTGGTGAGGAAAAATTTCGAGAGTATTTAACGAAATTTGGTTTTGATAAGCCAACGGGTATTGATTTACCAAATGAAGTAGGGGGGAAAATTCTCTATAGCAGAAAAATTGAGAAAGCGACAACTGCTTTTGGACAAGGGTCCGTAATTACTCCAATTCAACAAATTCAAGCTTTTTCAGCCATTGCGAATGATGGAAAAATGATGAAGCCATATGTAATTGATGAAATTAAGGATTCTAGTGGCAAGGTAGTTGAAAAAACAAAACCGACAGTAGCAGGGACGCCTATTTCAGCCGAAACTGCAAAAACGGTTAGAGGTTATTTGGAAACGGTGGTTTCAGATGAACATGGAACGGGACAAAATTATGCGATTGAAGGGTACAAAGTTGCTGGTAAAACAGGGACGGCTCAAATTCCAGGCCCTAATGGTAGATATTTGACTGGTCGAGAAAATTATTTATTTTCTTTCATTGGTATGGCTCCTGTAGAAGATCCGGAACTTATCATGTATGTGGCTATGCAGCAACCAGAATTGCCAGAGGATGAAACGGCTTCTGAAGTATTAGCACAAATCTTTAATCCAGTTATGAAAAATAGCTTAAACTATATGAATATTAAACCTACAGAAACGAAAAAGAAAGAAGCCATTAAAATAAAAGATTATCAAGGAGAAGCTGTAGATGAAACAGCTCAATACTTAAAAGACTTAGGTTACGATGTCATTACGCTAGGTGATGGTAAGGAAATAACTGCTCAATCACCAGCAGCAGATACACTATTAATTCAAGGTGAAAAAATTGTCTTAAAAACAAGTGGTAAAGTTAAAATGCCAAATGTACTCGGTTGGTCGTTACGAGATGTGATGAAAATTGCTGATTTAGAAGAGCTTAATCTACATACTACTGGTAACGGTTATGTGAAAAAGCAAAATATCAAAATTGGTACGATTTTATCTAAAGATCAAGACCTCATTGTTCATTTAGCGGAACCTGATCAACCTGTTAAAAAGAAAATAGAAGAGGTTTATGATTAACTTCATTTGATGATTATAGAGAAGGATGTCTCAAAAGCTTGATTTTGATGACATCCTTTTCTATTTATAGATTCTGTTTTACAGTATTGTAGATTTTTAGTGAGATATAAGTAACTGTCGAAAATTCGCAAGACTTCTTTAGAGCTCCTAGCGAGGAAGCTTGATACATGACCGTAGAAAACAATGGGATTGGGGTTATCAATACCAACGAATTTTTACATAGCTTATTTTTAAAAAAACAGTCTGGTTCTATTATGACATAGACAAGCATACATTGAGGGTAGCATGTACCGGAGGTGTTGTAAGTGCGTGTCTCAAATGTCACTGTACGCAAAAGATTATTAATCTTTTTTCTTATTGGATTAGCTGTCTTTTTACTTATTGATCTAAGGCTTGGATATGTTCAGTTTTATCTAGGGAATATGTTAACGGGTAAAGCAAAAGATTCTTGGAGCCGGAATATCCCATTTGAACCGAAGAGGGGAGAAATAGTAGATCGTAATGGAGTGGCTTTAGCTACTAATTTAAGTGCTCCTACTGTGTATGTCGTTCCTAGGCAGATAGAAAATCCACAAGAAACGGCGGGTAAGCTAGCGTCAACTTTAGATGCGAACGAAGAGGAACTATATAAAGAGATTACCAAAATACAATCAAGTGTTAGGTTGAGTAAAGGAAGAAAAATTTCTCATGAAAAAGCAAAAGAAATAAAAGCTCTAGAGCTAAAAGGAGTATATATAGCTGAAGATTCTGTTCGTTATTATCCTTTTGGTAGTTATTTGTCGCACGTTCTTGGATTCACAGGTATCGATAATCAAGGATTAATGGGGATTGAACTATCTTATGATAAAGAACTAAAAGGTGAAAAGGGATATGTTAAGTTTTATGCAGATGCTAAAGGAAAACGTATGGAAAATATGGTTGATGATTATAAACCACCAACCGATGGAAAAAAACTCCAATTAACAATAGATAATAAGATTCAAACAATAATGGAGAGGGAAATGGATATCGCTCAGGCGACATATAACCCAGATGGCATTATTGGTTTAGCAATGAACCCGAATAACGGTGAAATACTGGCCATGTCAAGTAGACCTACATTTAATCCTTCTAAGTACCAAGAGGTATCTCAAGAAGTATATAATCGAAACTTACCAGTTTGGAGTACTTATGAGCCAGGATCGACTTTTAAAATTATTACATTAGCGGCTGCATTAGAAGAAAAGAAAGTCAATTTAACTTCAGAATCATTCTATGATTCTGGATCAGTGAAGGTAGGGGGAGCTAACCTGCATTGCTGGAAAGCTGGTGGACATGGCTCTCAAACGTTTCTAGAAGTTGTTCAGAACTCTTGTAACCCAGGTTTTGTTGAATTAGGAGAACGTTTAGGGAAGGAAAAATTATTTTCTTATATAAGAAAATTTGGCTTTGGTGAAAAAACAGGAATAGACATAAGTGGGGAAGGAAAAGGCATATTATTTGATCTGAAACGAGTAGGACCTGTTGAACAAGCGACCACTGCTTTCGGGCAAGGTGTATCTGTAACACCAATTCAACAAGTAGCAGCCGTATCGGCAGCAGTTAATGGAGGTACTCTTTATACTCCGTATATAGCTAAGCAATTAATTGATTCTAAAACAGGGGAAATTACAATGAGAAAAACCCCTCAAGCCAAAAGGCAAGTTATCTCGAAAGAAACGTCAAAGCAAGTTAGAGAAGCGTTAGAAACGGTGGTTGCAAAGGGGTCCGGTAAAAATGCGTATATTGAATCTTACCGTGTTGGAGGTAAAACAGGTACAGCTCAAAAAGTAAAAGATGGCCATTATATTAAAAATAATTATATTGTATCTTTTATAGGGTTTGCACCAGCTGATGATCCTCAAATTGTTGTCTATATCGCAGTAGATAATCCGAAGGAAACTGTACAATTTGGAGGAGTTGTAGCTGCCCCAATTGTAGGAAATATAATGAAGGACTCACTTCAAGTGTTAGATGTGAAGCCTCGTAAAAATGGTTTGGAAAAAGAGAAAAATTATTTAGATCCGGTTTTAATTGAAATTCCTAATTTGGTCGGCATGAATAAGAAAGAATTGAGTACTCAATTGTTAACGTTAAAATTAGATATAGCAGGAAAAGGAAATAAAGTTGTCAAACAAGCGCCAGAGGCAGGAGTAAAAGTTAAAGAAGGTTCGACGATTCGCATCTATTTGGGAGATTAGTATGTCATATTATTGTTTAAATAAAAATTCTTGATTTGTCCAAAAGGGTGTTTGAAAAGCAAAGCTTTTTAAGCACCCTTTTGTTAAGATGAAAAAGGATATCCTTGTGGTGCAAATATGTAAGAAAAGATAATGGAAATATATCATGGTATGGAAATCATTTAAGATAATGAATTTCTTATAAAAACAATTTTACCAAAAAGGACCGGTATCGGTTTTTCTTATAAGTTTTTATAGTAATAGAAATGTGATTGTACTATAATATATAACTGCATTCACATGGAAAACTTTTAATAATTACGGTATGATTAGATATGTTTTAAAAAATGCTTGAGGAGATTAAAAGAATGGAATTACATACTCTACTTTCTTCATTGCCTTTTTATTCAGGTAATGTAAGTCAAAATCCAATAATTACTTCGATAGAAAATGATAATCGACAAGTGAAACCAGGAAGTTTATTTGTCTGTGTAAAGGGATATACGGTAGACGGTCATGATTTTGCTCCGGCTGCTGTAAAGAGTGGTGCGGCTGCTATTGTATCAGAAAAGCCTTTAGATTTACCTGTGCCTGTTATTATAGTGAAAGATACTACTCGTGCAATGGCTGTTTTAGCGAATTATTTTTATAATCAGCCGACACAACATTTAAAGCTAATAGGGATTACAGGAACGAATGGTAAAACAACAACTAGTCATTTGATTGAGAAAATTTTGCGGGATGATAAGCAAAAAACAGGTCTTATTGGCACAATGTATACAAAAATTGATGAAACCATTCAAGAAACAAAAAATACGACTCCTGATTCCGTTACGTTGCAAAAAACTTTCCATAAGATGGTTGAAGTAGGAGTGGATTCAGCAGTTATGGAAGTGTCTTCTCATGCTCTAGAACTAGGTAGAGTTCATGGCTGCGATTATGATGTAGCTGTTTTTACAAATCTAACTCAAGATCATTTAGATTTTCATAAAACAATGGAGGCATACAAACATGCCAAAACATTACTTTTCTCACAATTAGGAAATTCATTTTATAATAACAAAAGAAAATTTGCTATTATAAATAATGATGATGACGCAGCAAGTGATTTTATTAAAGCTACAGCTGCTCATGTAGTAACTTATGGAATCGATAATGATGCAGATGTTCGTGCGAAAAACATAGAAATTACTTCTGGTGGTACTACATTCACATTAGAAACGACTAATCAAACGATGCAGGTGCATTTGAAATTAGTAGGGAAATTCAGTGTATACAATGTATTAGCTGCTATATCAACTGGCCTTTGCCTAAATATTAAGTTGGAACAAATAATTTCCTCTCTTGAAGAAGTTCAAGGAGTAGCCGGACGTTTTGAGTTAGTGAATGCTGGACAAGACTTTACTGTTATTGTGGATTATTCACACACGCCAGACAGTTTAGAGAATGCAATGAGAACGGTAAATGAGTTTGCAAAAGGAGATACCTATGTAGTAGTTGGATGTGGTGGAGATAGAGATAAAACAAAACGTCCAATCATGGCGAAAATTGCTTGTGACCTAGCAACGTATCCGATTCTTACATCTGATAATCCTCGTACAGAGAAACCAGAAGCGATTCTTGAAGATATGGAAGCTGGTGTTCATGGTCAAGCACATAAAACGATCGTTGACCGTAAAGAAGCAATTTATTGGGCAGTTCAACATGCAAAAGCAAATGACGTTATATTGATTGCAGGAAAAGGTCATGAAACCTATCAAGAAGTGAATAAAGTAAAGCATCATTTTGATGATCGAGAAATAGCCAGTGAGGCAATCAAACAATTTTTTAAAAAATAAATACATTTTCAATCTAAATTAATAATATAAATGAGTGTGAATAAGATGTTTACGGCATCTGTACATGGAAAAAGAATCTTTAATGCTTTCTAGTACTTTTTAAAACTAGACTTTGTTATATATCACTGTTGGATCTTAACAAGAAATAAATGAGCTCCAATTCATGAGACTCTTGCAAGAGAAATCAAATGTATTGGAGCCAATGAATTTTAACAGAGCCTAAAACTAAGTACATTATGAAGTAAATCGTTTTACGCACTAGGAAAGGGAGTCAAAGAAGAATGATGGAGCAAGCAATATTTTTTACAATACTAACAGGATTTATAATTACGGTACTTTTATCTCCTGTTTTTATTCCTTTTCTAAGACGCTTAAAGTTTGGTCAAAGTATTCGTGAAGAGGGACCACAATCTCATCAGAAAAAATCAGGAACACCAACAATGGGTGGTTTAGTCATATTATTATCGATAACAGTAACTACTCTTGTTATGGTAGCGAAATACGATGAATTGTCTACAAATATCTTTTTACTATTATTTGTAACATTAGGCTTTGGGTTACTTGGATTTTTAGATGATTTTATAAAAGTAGTTATGAAAAGAAATCTTGGATTAACTTCATTACAAAAATTAATCGGGCAGATTGTTATAGCAGTTATTTTCTATATCGTTTATAAGAATACATCAGGCTTTTCACCAGAAATCATGATTCCCGGGACAGACATTGCGATAAACGTTGGCTGGTTTTATGTAGCTATCGTTATATTCTGGCAGGTAGGTTTCTCAAACGCAGTGAACTTAACTGATGGGTTAGATGGTTTAGTTTCCGGAACAGCAGCAATTGCTTTTGGTGCGTTTGCTGTACTTGCTTGGAATAATGCTCAGTATGATGTGGCTGTATTCTCAGTAGCTGTTGCAGGAGCATTATTAGGATTCCTCGTTTTCAATGCACATCCAGCGAAGGTGTTTATGGGAGATACAGGTTCTTTGGCACTTGGAGGAGCACTTGCTACTGTAGCGTTATTAACGAGTGCAGAACTATTACTTGTTATTATTGGAGGAGTATTTGTTATTGAAACTCTTTCCGTTATTATTCAAGTCACTAGTTTTAAAACAACTGGAAAAAGGGTATTTAAAATGAGTCCCCTTCACCATCATTATGAATTAAGTGGATGGTCTGAGTGGAGAGTTGTTGTGACTTTTTGGACAGTTGGATTATTATTTGCTGTTCTCGGAATCTACTTGGAGGTGTGGATGTAAATGAAGACGCCTGAAACATATTTACGAAAAAAAGTTCTTGTACTTGGATTAGCGAAAAGTGGTGTAAGTGCTTCAATGCTTTTGCATAAACTAGGAGCATTTGTAACGGTTAATGACCAAAAGCCATTTTCTGAAAACCCAGATGCTCAAGGCTTACTAGAGCACGGCATAACTGTAATTTGTGGAGAGCATCCTTTAGAACTATTAGATGAAGGATTTCAGCTAATTGTGAAAAATCCTGGTATTCCTTATAGTAACCCGTTAGTAAAAGGGGCAATTGAAAGAGGAATTTCTGTTATTACAGAAGTTGAGCTTGCTTATCAAATAAGTGAAGCATCAATAATCGGTATCACAGGTACGAATGGCAAGACAACAACTACAACACTCATTCATGAAGTATTATTAGCTGCTGGAAAGAAATCGTTAATTGCAGGAAATATCGGAACAGTTGCTTCTGGTGTTGCAATGGAGGCTAAAGCAGAGAATACGATTGTTATGGAACTTTCATCCTTTCAATTAATGGGAATAGAAACATTTAAACCTGAAATTGCATTAATTACTAATTTGTATGAAGCACATCTTGATTATCATGGTGATGTTGAATCATATGCCGCGGCTAAAAGCAATATCGTAAAAAATCAAACTAGTGCAGATTATTTTGTTTATAATGCTGACCAAGAAAAAGTTGAAGCAATAGCAAAACAATCTCAAGCTACAATTGTACCTTTTTCTACAAAGAAGATCATGAAAAATGGTGCTTATGTGGAAGATGGCTGGATTAAATTTAAAGAAGAACGTGTTATCGCTTTATCTGACATTGTTTTACCAGGAGAGCATAACTTAGAAAATATTTTAGCTACCGTTGCTGTATGTAAACTAAAAGGTGCGGATAATGAAGCCTTTTTTAAAGTGTTAACAACTTTTCCAGGAGTGCCCCATCGTTTACAGTTTATAGCAAATGTTAACGGTAGAAAGTTTTATAATGATTCGAAAGCAACTAATATTTTAGCGGCTACAAAGGCATTAAATTCTTTCTCTCAACCAACAATTCTACTAGCTGGTGGCTTAGATCGAGGTAATGAATTTGACGAATTAATGCCTGCATTAAAAAATGTAAAGGCCGTTATTACATTTGGACAAACAGCGGGAAAAATTGAAAGAGTGGCTAAGGAAGCAGGTATACCGACTATTAAACGTGTCGATACTGTTAAAGAGGCTGTGCCAGTTGCTTATGAGTTGTCAGCAGAAGGAGATTGCATTCTTTTATCCCCAGCATGTGCTAGCTGGGATCAATTTAAAACTTTTGAGGTAAGAGGAAGCATTTTTGTTGAGGCTGTGCATAAGCTAAAATAAGAGCTTGTTCAAAATGATAAAAACTAGTGTAAAAAGATCGTAGATAATATTAAAATGGTCTTTTTACATGCAGTACATACGTTTTATTTTACTACTAGAAGGTTTTACAACGAGAGTGAAGTGACATACGAAAAATAGTGAAACTGATATTTTTTGTATGTTCATTCTTGATGTAAGCCTTTTTTTAGTAAGAGTATAGGCTCTAATCTTTCCATCAGAGGTGTAGAACTGTGCACACAAAAAAAGGCCAACCGGATATCGTATTGATCATTATAACACTAGCCCTGCTATCAATTGGTTTAATTATGGTTTATAGTGCAAGCGCCATATGGGCAGCATATAAGTTTGATGGTGATTCTTTCTTTTTTGCTAAGCGTCAATTCCTATTTGCTGGTGTTGGAGTAGTTGCCATGTTTTTTATTATGAATATTGATTATTGGACATGGAGAACATGGTCAAAGGTTTTTATCATTTTTTGTTTTATATTATTAATCATTGTTCTAATACCAGGGATCGGGATGGAACGCAATGGATCTCGAAGCTGGATAGGAGTTGGAGCATTTTCTATTCAACCATCTGAATTTACAAAATTAGCAATGATTGCTTTCCTTGCTAAGTTCTTATCTGAGAAGCAAAAATATATAACAACGTTGAAAAAAGGATTAATGCCGTCTTTAGGAATTGTCTTTTTTGCCTTTGGAATGATTATGCTTCAGCCAGATTTAGGGACGGGAACAGTTATGGTTGGTACATGCGTAGTCATGATATTTGTTGCTGGAGCAAGGATTAGGCACTTTGTATGGTTAGTGTTATTAGGCGTTGGTGGATTTGTTGCGTTAATAGCATCAGCACCTTATAGAATAAAGCGTATAACCTCCTTTTTAGATCCTTGGGAAGATCCTCTAGGTAGTGGTTTTCAAATGATACAATCACTTCTTGCCATAGGACCAGGGGGATTATTTGGATTAGGTCTGGGACAAAGTCGTCAAAAATTTTTTTATCTACCAGAGCCTCAAACTGATTTTATATTTGCTATCTTATCAGAAGAACTGGGGTTTATTGGTGGAAGCTTTGTGATATTATTATTTTCATTGCTATTATGGCGTGGAATACGAATTGCAATTGGTGCTCCAGATCTATACGGAAGCTTTTTAGCAGTTGGAATTATCAGCATGGTAGCCATTCAAGTTATGATTAATATTGGTGTTGTAACAGGTTTAATACCTGTTACAGGTATTACTTTACCATTTTTAAGCTATGGTGGATCTTCGTTGACCTTGATGCTCCTCGCTATTGGAGTACTATTAAATATTAGTAGATATTCACGATACTAGTAAAGCATAAAGGGGTAGCAAGGGTACTAAGAATACTCTCTTTTAAGAGCAGTAAAGTATCCGATAAAGGTTTTGTTAAAGAAAAGGTGCCAAACAAATGTTAAACCATTGTTTGGCACCTTTTTACATGTTAGTCTTGAAAAAGTCACTTGAGATTTTCCATTCATAAAAGGATGTTTGATGCTTGGCAAAGAATCATTTATTAATTAAAAAATAACAGAGACATTTAATGGAGCTTAAATTTAAATTACTGAAAAAGGATACTTTTTCTAAAAAAAGTGCTACAATACAAAACGTTAACCTAGAGAAATTAAGTTTATTTCTATTTTATTGATTCCTTCTAAAGGATTCTATTATATAGTAAAATGGTGTATAGGTTATGAAAATATGTATGAGGTGAATTTATGAAAATCGTAGTAAGTGGTGGTGGAACAGGAGGGCATATCTATCCAGCGCTCGCTTTAATTAGAGAAATCCAAAAAACTCACAAGGACTGTTCTTTTTTATACATTGGAACAGAAAAAGGATTAGAAAGTAAGCTTGTACCAAGAGAAAATATTCCATTTAAGTCGATATATATTACAGGATTCAAACGAAAAATATCTTTTGAAAACGTTAAAACCGTATTTCGTTTTTTAAAAGGCGTATCAGATAGTAAAAAAATACTGAAGGATTTTGATGCTGATATTGTCATTGGGACGGGTGGTTATGTTTGTGGTCCCGTTGTTTATGCGGCAGCTAAATTAGGTATTCCGACTATCATTCATGAACAAAATAGTGTACCTGGTTTAACAAATAAATTTTTAAGCCGATATGCAAATAAGATTGCTGTTTGCTTTGAAGAAGCTAAATCTTTTTTTCCTAATACGAAGACAGTATTGACTGGTAATCCAAGAGCCTCAGAGGTTGTATCATATTCTGGCAAGAAGGGATTAGAAACTGTTGGACTCGATCCAAATAAATCTACTGTTTTAGTAGTAGGAGGAAGTCGAGGAGCACGCCCAATCAATGAAGCGGTACTAAAAAGCATGTCATTAATTGAAGAAAAACCATATCAATTATTGTATGTTACAGGTGATGTTCACTATGATAAAGTAGCCGAAGAAATGAATTTGATTGGAAACCCTAACAATGTTGTTGTTAAACCTTTCATTCATAATATGCCAGAAGTATTAGCGGGAGTTGATTTAGTTGTAGCTCGTTCTGGTGCGACCACTTTGGCAGAATTAACAGCTCTAGGTGTTCCAAGTATATTAATACCAAGTCCTTATGTAACGAATAATCATCAAGAAAAAAATGCGGACTCTCTTGTAAAACAAGGAGCAGCCATTATGATTCTTGAAAAAGATTTAACAGGAAATAAATTAGTATCAACGATGGATCAAATTCTTTTATCAAAACAGCAACTGGCGGATATGAAGAAAGCTGCTAAAGGATTGGGCATTCCGGATGCAAGTTCTAAATTGTATCGTTTGATGGTAGACATCGTAAAAGCTAAGTAAAAAATAAGTGTAAGCGTTGGATAGGTTTAATACGTTTACATATTTGAAAATAGGGTAATTAAAAAAGTTGAAATGTAGATATACAGAAAAAATTGTGTTACTGACACAAGAGGTGATGTAAGTGGAGAAAGGAAATATTGTATCTTTAGAAGATCGAATTCCAAAATTAAAACAAAGAAGAAAAAAGAAAGCGAATAGAAGAGCAATTATTCTATTATCCTTTTTCTTCTTATTACTTATTCTTGTGCTTTATTTTCTTTCACCTTTAAGCAATGTTGGCGAAGTGGATGTATCTGGAAATCGCTATTTACCTGAAGAAACAATAGTGTCAGTAAGCGGAGTTTCTAACCAAACGAGTATTTGGAAATTAGATAAAGAAGCTGTTAAAAAGCAAATTGAAGATTTACCTGAAGTTAAGAAAGCGACAGTTTCAATAAAGTTACCAAATTCCGTTCATATTCAAATTGAAGAATATCACCGTATTGGCTATTTGATGAAAGATTCGAATTACTATCCTATCGTATCGAGTGGAACATTATTAGAACCATTAGAAAAAGGGGAGATTCCAGTTCTTGCACCAGTGCTAATTAATTACAGTGAAGGTGATGAACTCCAATCGATCATAGGAGCTTTAGAAGAGCTACCAGCAGAGATAAATAATGCTATTTCTGAAATTCATCATGAGCCAACGAAAATGGATTCTTATCATGTAAGAATTTATATGAATGATGGCTATGAGGTAAGTGCGACATCAAGAACTTTAGCAGAAAAACTTGTACATTATCCGTCGATTATCAGTCAACTTGATCCAAAACAAAAGGGAGTCATTGATTTAGAGGTGGCAACTTTTTTCAGACCTTTTAATTCAAATGCCTCCGAGCAGTCTGATAAAAAAGATGAGAAAAAACAGCAATAAAAATCAATGCTAAATACAAGATTTTGAAGATGTTAAAAATGCTTGATTCATATAGAATTACGGAATCGTTTGGTATAATATGGTGTTTTGTATTATGCTTATCCACGATGTTAGGATGTAATGATTATGATTATTTAGCATTTTTGACATTTTTTTTTTCCAATCCTGTTTTAGCGGCAAGTTTATCTTTTCTATGAGTAAAACTTGGTGTAGACTAATAATTAGTAACAGTCTTTGCACAAGCTATATGGCTGTTGCAGAACATTGTTAAACTTTTAATGCATATTACTTTCCAATTTTTCTTCAAAGAAAAGCGCATAATCCGATAAATAAGTATGTATATTATCAAATAATTTTAATGTTGTAAAAGGAATTAAAAAACCTTTGACGAAATGATACATAATAGTGTTTTGCTAACATTGATACTATTTTATTATTAGTTAGTTTAAAAGATTATTAGTATATTGTTTTCTTATATAATTTTTGGTTAAGGAGGTGCCATGGAATGAGCAACAACGAAATATATGTTAGTCTTGACATCGGTACATCCAGTGTAAAAGTAATCATTGGAGAAATGGTTCATGACACTTTAAACATACTAGGTGTTGGTAACGTTAAATCGGCAGGATTACGTAAAGGAGCTATTGTCGATATTGATGAAACCGTTCATTCTATTAGAAAAGCGGTTGATGAGGCTGAACGTATGGTCGGTATGGAAATTAAAAAAGTTGTAGTAGGTATTAGTGGGAATCACGTCTTACTTCACCCATGTCATGGAGTTGTAGCTGTTGCTAGTAATAATAAAGAAATCACACAGAGTGATGTACATAGAGTTAGAGAAGCTGCAGAGGTAATGACGATTCCTTCTGATCGTGAAGTAATAGATATTATTCCGCTTCATTACAAGGTCGATGAATTGGATGAAATTAATGATCCAAGAGGCATGATAGGTGTACGCCTTGAAATGAAAGGGATTCTTATTACAGGGTTAAAAACACTGCTACATAACACACTTCGTTGCGTTGAAAGGGCAGGATTGGAAATTGTTGAAATAGCATTACAGCCATTAGCAGGTGGGTCGCTTGTTCTTTCGAAAGACGAAAAGGAACTGGGTGTAGCATTAGTTGATATTGGTGGTGGCTCTACAACAGTTGCTGTATTCGAAGGTGGTTCATTAATCTCGTCTATTGTTATTCCAATTGGTGGAGAAACCATTACAAAAGATTTATCTATTGTCCTTCGTACAACCATGGAAGATGCAGAGAAATTAAAAGTAAAATATGGACATGCTTTTTTCGATGATGCTTCAGAGGACGAGATTTTCGATGTGCCGATTATTGGTAGTGATCAAAAACAACCATGTAATCAGTTAATGCTAGCAGAAATTATTGAAGCACGATTAACAGAAATTTTTGATTTAATTATTGATCAATTGAAAAAACAAGGTTTTCATGATATTCCAGGTGGATTTGTATTGACAGGTGGAAGTGTTAAGATGCCTGGTGTACTTGATTTAGCTCAATATGTATTCCAAAATCGAGTGAGAACAGCAGAACCAAACTATATTGGTGTAAGAGAACCTCAATATACAACAGCTGTTGGTTTAATAACACATACGTGTCAAAAAGCACGACACTTAGGAGTTTCTTTCGGAAATACAGCGGTTCCTCATACTGAAAGTCATGAGATGCGCCCAATTCGTCAAGAAGAAAAAGTGGCAGCACAGCCTAAAAAAATTAAAGACCCTAACGAAAAAGGAAAATTTAAAAAGCTTTTAGGGTATTTCTTTGAATAAAGAATAGAAAGAAACTAGCGGACTAGGAGGATTAACATGTTAGAGTTTGAGTCTAATTTAGATGCATTAGCAACGATAAAAGTAATTGGCGTTGGTGGAGGCGGTAACAACGCTGTTAATAGAATGATTGAGCATGGTGTACAAGGTGTAGATTTTATTGCAGTTAATACAGATGCACAAGCGCTTAATCTATCAAAAGCAGAAGTGAAAATGCAAATTGGTGGAAAATTAACAAGAGGTTTAGGAGCAGGTGCGAATCCTGAAGTAGGAAAAAAAGCAGCTGAAGAAAGCAGAGAGCAAATTGAAGAAGCACTACGTGGTGCGGATATGGTATTCGTTACTGCTGGTATGGGCGGCGGTACTGGAACAGGTGCAGCACCAGTTATTGCAAATATCGCTCGTGAGCTTGGAGCATTAACTGTTGGTGTAGTAACAAGACCATTTACTTTTGAAGGTCGTAAGAGATCCACTCAAGCACAAGGTGGTATTTCTTCAATGAAAGAGTCCGTTGATACGTTAATTGTTATACCAAACGATCGCTTGTTAGAAATCGTAGATAAAAATACACCAATGTTAGAAGCATTCCGTGAGGCGGATAATGTTCTTCGTCAAGGTGTACAAGGTATCTCAGATTTAATTGCTGTACCTGGATTAATCAATTTAGACTTTGCAGATGTGAAAACAATAATGAGTAACAAAGGTTCTGCATTAATGGGAATCGGTGTTGCTTCTGGAGAAAATAGAGCGGCTGAAGCGGCTAAAAAAGCTATTTCTTCACCGTTACTTGAAACTTCAATTGATGGAGCTCAAGGAGTGCTAATGAACATTACAGGTGGCACTAACTTAAGCTTATTTGAGGTTCAAGAGGCGGCTGACATTGTGGCAACTGCTTCTGATCAAGAAGTAAATATGATTTTTGGTTCTGTGATTAACGAGAATTTAAAAGACGAAATAGTTGTAACTGTTATTGCAACAGGCTTTAATGAAGCTGCTATCCAACCAAAAACAAATAATCCAACTCTTGGTCAAACAAGACCAACAATCAACCATAATACAGAAAAAGTGAGGCATTCAAGAGTGGAGTCTACGGAAACAACGAGAATTCCAACTTCGGTTTCTGACGACGCTTTAGATATTCCTACTTTTTTACGTAATCGTAATAGAAAATAAAAGAAGTCTTAAAAAGAGGCTGGGTCAAAAGTTTCGTCAATTGACGACTTTTTACCCAGTCTCTTTATTTATTTATTTAGAAAAAGCTTCTAGTGAAATTGGTACGAAAATGAGCTAACAGTTACGTTATATAACGTCTGTTGGCTCATTCTTTTGGAAAGTCTGTTTTCTAAAAGATTGTTAATTTATAGTTTTGGTAAAAAAATCAATTGATAAAAGGATGGTTGATTGGAGCGCAAAGCACCGCGGAAAGCAAACATCCTGAAGTAGAATTCAATCTATCATTACTACTTTCTGATATCCAAATGTTAAAAAATCTTTGGAAATGAATAGAGACCTCCTGGTTCACACAACAAACAAGGAGCATTTTGATCTTCTGATAGATGGTTAGATTTCTGTATTTTTTATTCAAAAGATTGATTCGAAGAGTATTTCTATCTATTGTAATTTATCCGACAAAAATCTAAAAAAAAACTCCTTTTTATTGCTCATAAAGTGACATACTTTTCCAAATGAGATGAGTTATACTTCAATCAACAGAACATTTCCAATTGGAGGGTGACGTTTGGTTGCGTATTTGGACTTGATTGTGTTATTAAATGGCTGCTTTGATTGTTTGCTTCTCTATTGGACTTCTATACTTTTAAAACGAAAAGTAACCTATAAACGAATTTTTTTGGGTGGTTTATTAGGTTCTCTTCTAATTGTATTTTCTTTTTCACCTTATTATTACTTAGGTAATTCTGTTATAGTGAAAATTTTATGTTCTTTATTAATGGTTTGGATTGTTTTTGGCTATGTAAGATTGAAGCTCTTTTTAAAGTCTGTTTTAACGTTTTATATGATTACTTTTTTATCAGGCGGAATATTAATAGGTATTCATTTCTTGTTTGCATATAAATTTATAGCGGAGGATACAGGGTTTTTTTATACGACCAAAAGCTATGGAGATCCGGTAAGCTGGTTATTTGTTATGATTGGTTTTCCTCTAGCATGGATTTATTCGAAGAAAGTGTTTAGTGATATGGAAATGGATCAAGTATTACATAAAGAAATTGTTGACGTCATGATAAAGATAAAAGATCATACAATCTCATGTAAAGGATTGATTGATACTGGTAATGCCTTATATGAGCCAATTACTAATATCCCCGTTATGATATTTTCTATATCAAACTTTTTAAAGGAAATTCCTGAGGATGTTGTAAAGTTGGTAATCGATTCCGCATCTGAGGAATTTTTATCGAGTCATTTGTATTGCTCTTGGGGAGAGCGTCTGAGAGTAATTCCATATAAAGTAGTAGGTAATGAGCAGCAATTAATGGTGGCATTTCGGCCGGATTGGATACAAATCGTTCAAGGTAATCAAAAAGGCTTAGTAGAGAAAGGGTTAGTTGGCTTAACTTTACAAACATTATCCCACGATGGGCAATATCATTGTATTGTTCATCCAAGAATGATGATTTCATTGCAAAATCAAAATGTCTCTTAATAACACTATACTCTCATTTTAGTATTTTAGAAGGAGGATTTTTTGGTGAAAAGATGGTTTTTTAAATTAACATATTATTGGTATAAATTAAGAATAAAATTGGGATTAAAAACGGATGAAATTTATTACATTGGTGGTAGTGAAGCATTACCTCCGCCCTTAACAAAAGAAGAAGAAGAGGTATTAATTCATAAGCTTCCTAATGGTGATCAAGCGGCGAGAACAATTCTTATCGAAAGAAACTTACGTTTAGTTGTATATATTGCACGAAAATTTGAAAATACAGGTATTAATATAGAGGATTTAATTAGTATTGGGACAATTGGATTAATAAAAGCAGTTAATACGTTTAATCCGGAGAAAAAAATAAAATTAGCTACATATGCATCCCGTTGTATTGAAAATGAAATTCTTATGTTTTTAAGAAGGAATAACAAAATTCGCTCTGAAGTATCTTTTGATGAGCCGCTTAATATTGACTGGGATGGAAATGAATTATTGCTATCAGATGTTTTAGGAACAGAGGATGATATTATAACGAAAGATTTAGAAGCGAACATTGATCGTAAGCTCCTTACAAAAGCGCTGTATCAATTATCGGATCGAGAAAAGCAAATTATGGAGTTGCGCTTCGGATTAATGGGAGAGGAAGAAAAAACACAAAAAGATGTAGCAGATATGCTTGGAATATCACAATCCTATATATCTAGATTAGAGAAAAGAATTATAAAAAGATTACGTAAAGAATTCAATAAAATGGTGTAATCAAATAAAAATCGGCAGAGATTGTGACATATTCTCTACCGATTTTTATTTTTGGTTTCTTTGATAAAGTTTTTTTGGAATACTATATCGACGGAACAAATTTGTAAATAGAGGCTGAGTCGAATTCTGCTCCATAAGGATACTATCTTTCCGTACACAGTGAGTATCATCTGCACATTGTGCTGTTCCTGTATTAGCCGCTACTACCAACTTATTTCATTACAATAATCTGTTAGAAAAAAACTTTCAAAATTTCGATTGATTTTAATAAAATAGGATGAAAATCGGTGAGACTTTTGTTGGGGAATTGACTGTTTTGGCTAATCACTCTCCCGAGGAAAGATGAATGGATGGAAATATGATTATAAGCATGTTTTTTAAGTATGAGGAAGAGTTCTATAGTAGATAAGATAGGTAGTGGCTTACGCTCTTTCTGAGTCTGGCCATTCTCATTTTTTCGGAAAAATATACCCTTCATTTCAATATTTTTGTTAATGGCCATTGTGCATATTTTTTCCTTGCAGGGAGATACTGAATTTTGTACAGCACCCCTGTAAGGAGGGAGATATTTTGTCTCGAAATAAAGTTGAAATATGTGGTGTAGATACATCGAAGTTACCGGTTTTGAAGAATGAAGAAATGCGGAAACTGTTTAAAGAATTGCAAGCAGGAGATCTCACTGCAAGAGAAACACTCGTTAATGGCAACTTGAGACTTGTGTTAAGTGTTATTCAACGATTTAACAATAGAGGAGAATATGTCGATGACTTGTTTCAAGTAGGGTGTATTGGATTAATGAAATCAATCGATAATTTTGATTTAGGTCAAAATGTTAAATTTTCAACATATGCTGTACCGATGATTATTGGTGAAATAAGAAGGTATTTAAGAGATAACAATCCGATTCGTGTTTCACGTTCTTTACGTGATATCGCCTACAAAGCTTTGCAGGTAAAAGAAAAATTGATGAGTCAAACATCCCGTGAACCAACTGCTGAGGAAATTGCAAAAGTATTAGATGTTCCGCATGAAGATATTGTTTTTGCGCTTGATGCCATACAGGATCCAGTTAGTTTATTTGAGCCGATTTATAATGACGGGGGCGATCCAATTTATGTTGTGGATCAATTAAGTGATGAGAAGAACAAGGATACTTCATGGATTGATGAAATTGCCTTAAAAGAAGGGATGAGAAGGTTAAATGAGCGTGAAAAAATGATTATTCGGAAAAGATTCTTCCAAGGAAAAACACAAATGGAAGTTGCGGATGAAATTGGAATTTCACAAGCTCAAGTTTCTCGCTTGGAGAAGGCAGCGATTAAACAAATGAATAAAAATATTCAGCACTAGTATTAATTATTACCTAAAGCTACTCACTCTAGGATATTCTTTGAATATTGTAGAGTGAGTGGCTTTTTTAAATTCATTTTCACTTGTGTGACTTCATATATTGTAAAAAATGCTCAGGGGGGTTTTTTCAAATGGAGAGAATATCAGAATTTCAGTTGAAGGACATTATAAATCTTTCAGATGGGAAAAAACTCGGTACATTACAGGATTTAGATATAGATTTGGTTACTGGACAAATAAATGCAATCATTGTTACTCCAAATGGAAAATGGATGACTTTTTTTCAAAGAGAAGAAGAAATCATTATCCCATGGAGAAAAATTAAGAAGATAGGGAAAGACATTATTTTTGTCGAATATGTCACATTAACAACCATAAATGGAGAAAAAGAGGAATTATAACAATACCTCTAGGTGAGGCAAGAGCATATATGATAAAATGATAAAAAATAATCATGTTATTTGAAATTCAATAGAAAAATGAAAAAGGATTGTCGTTATGGGTGAAATATTTATAAAACAAGAGAAACAGTTCTTTTCAATAAAAGAATGGTCAAATATAGATAAAAATCTTATTGTTGGTTTTACAACCAAAAATGGTGGAATTAGTATAGGGGATTATCAATCTTTAAATTTAGGTTTTCATGTTGGAGATGAACAACAGAGTGTTGTGAAAAATAAGGCAATACTTGCAGAACGAATCAATTTCCCATTAGATCATTGGGTAGCAGCTGAACAAACCCACAAAACAAATATTAGACGTGTGACAAAGAAGGATAGAGGCTTAGGGTCTTATGACTATTCTACTTCTATAAAAGATACAGACGGCTTATATACAACGGAAGAGGGCATTCTATTAACGCTTTGTTATGCGGACTGTGTTCCAATCTATTTTTATGCTCCAAAACAACACTATATTGGTGTTGTACACGCAGGCTGGAAGGGTTCCGTTGCTGGGATTGCCCTTGAAATGGTTCAGAAGTGGCAAGCTGAAGGAGTTCCTATAGAGGATATTTTTGTTATTATCGGACCATCAATTTGTCAAAATTGCTATATTGTTGACGATAAAGTAATAGAACAAGTCGATAAAACAGTGGAAGATGTCAGTAAAAAACCATATAATTTAATTAGTAAAGGTCAATACCGATTAGATTTAAAAAAGCTAAACCAGCAATTGTTATTAAGAGCTGGGGTGAAGCATATAGCCATTACGAATTTATGTACATCATGTGACGAACTCGAGTTTTTTTCCTATAGAAGAGATGGTGGAAAAACGGGAAGATTAATGAGCTATATTGGATGGAAGGAGGATCTTCTTTAAAGTGAAAGTCATAGATAACTTGAATGTCATTCGAGAAAATATAAAACAAGCTTGTGAAAAAAGCGGTAGAAAAATTGAAGATATAAAGATTATTGCTGTTACAAAATATGTTTCATCTGAAAGGGCACAAGAAGCTTTTAATGCGGGAGTTCTCGATTTAGGTGAGAATAGATTGGAAGGTCTTGTTCAAAAACAAGAAGCTTTAGAACAAGGTCCGAAATGGCATTTTATTGGTTCGCTTCAAACAAGAAAAGTAAAAGATGTTGTCAATCGAGTTGACTATATTCATTCCTTGGACAGGCTTTCTCTTGCTAAAGAAATACATAAAAGAGCAAGTAAACCGATAAATTGTTTTGTGCAAGTCAATGCCTCTGGAGAAGAATCAAAGCACGGTCTTGCACCAGATGAGGTTGTTCCATTTATCAAAGATCTTAAAAAAGAGCAGTTAGATCACATTAAAGTAGTAGGTTTAATGACAATGGCTCCATTCACAGAAGATACTTCTGTACTTAGAAGCTGTTTCAAAAAAATGAAAGAATTACAACAACAAGTTATACAGCTTCAATTGGAAAACGTACCATGTAATGAATTGTCAATGGGTATGTCAAATGATTATGAAATTGCGATCGAAGAAGGCTCAACATTTATTCGTATAGGAACTGCACTAGTCGGTGAAGATTCTTAAGGGGAGGAAATAAAATGTCAATTGGTTCAAAATTTAAATCATTTTTTGCGCTTGAAGATGAATATGAATATAGAGAAGAAGCAGTCGAAGAAGAAAGAGAAACTGAAATCCCTATAAAATCATCAAAAGCACAGCATACTTCAAATTCGACAGCACAAAATGTAGTTAGTTTGCAAAGTGTTCAAAAAACGTCAAAAGTTATCTTGATGGAGCCAAGAGCATATGCAGAAGCACAAGAAATTGCGGATCATCTGAAATCTCGTAAGGCTGTAGTTGTGAATTTGCAAAGAATTGCTCATGATCAAGCGAAACGAATAGTAGATTTCCTAAGTGGTACGGTGTATGCTATTGGTGGAGATATACAAAAAATAGGCACAAATATATTTATTTGTACTCCTGATAATGTTGATGTATCTGGAACGATTTCTGGTATACTTCAAGAAGAGAATGAAGATTTAAGGTGGTAAATGAATGGGTTTAGTATTAACGGTTATACTTCAAATTGTAAGAATATACTCATACGCACTAATTGTGTATATATTAATGTCATGGTTTCCTGGTGCGCGTGAATCAGTCATTGGACAATTTTTAGCTCGTATTTGTGAGCCATACTTGGAAGTGTTTAGACGTTTTATTCCACCACTTGGAATGATTGACTTTTCACCAATCGTAGCGATCATTACGTTGAATTTTGCTTCAATAGGTTTGGTTGAAGTATTTAAGATGTTTTTATAAGGGTTGAGAAAGACTAACCAACAAACCAAACCTAGAATTTGTTGAGTTAGTCTTTTTTACTTGTATGTACATAATGTAATGTGCTGCGAGTTGAATGTTAGAAAGGAAATATCATGAGTATATATCAACATTTTCGCGATGAAGAAAGAGTTTTTATAGACACGGTTTTGCAGTGGAAAGATAATGTTGAAACGTATTATTCGCCAAAATTAACATCTTTTCTAGATCCTAGAGAGCAACAAATTTTAGCAGCTGTAATTGGAAGTCACAGTAATGAATGCAACTATGTGTTCTTTGGTGGATACGAAAATGCTGAAAGGAAGAGAGCTTTTCTATTTCCGGATTATTATGAAGCAAATGAAGAAGATTTTCAGCTAACATTATTCGATGTCTCTTATAATAAAAAATTTCATGAATTACGTCATCAACAAATTTTGGGTACATTAATGTCATTAGGAATAAAAAGAGAAAAGTTTGGTGACATTCTTATATCAGAGCAAGCTACTCAATTAATTGTTGCTAATGAAATTAGCGATTATATTGAAATGAATATGACGAAAATAGGACAAGCCTCTGTAGTCTTAGTTCGTAAAGAGCTTAAGGAGATTGTTACTGTCTCTAATGAATGGCAACTAGCTACTACCACTTGTACCTCAATGCGACTCGATAATGTAATTTCTACAGTTGCGAATATTTCTCGTAGTAAAGCCCAGGCTTTAATCTTAGGCAGTAAAGTGAAGATTAATCACACACTTACTGAAAAAAGTGACTTTGAATGTCAGCAGGGAGATATAATTTCTGTAAGAGGATTGGGAAGATATCGAATTATGGCTATTGATGGAAAGACAAAGAAAGATAAATGGAGAATAGAATACGGAAGGCAAAAATAATTGTAATATTTGCAGGATTTACAAAAAGGCTGTCGAAACGTAGAATAATAGTTAAAGAATATAAACGATTTTAATAATAACGGAGGTGTACCAATGCCATTAACGCCGCTTGATATACATAATAAAAGTTTTAATAAAGGATTTCGTGGTTATGATGAAGACGAAGTCAATGAATTTCTTGAGCAGGTAATGAAGGATTATGAACTAGTTTTACGTGAGAAGAAGAACTTAGAAGAGAAACTTTTAAATGTTCATGAAAAATTAGGTCATTATAATAATATAGAAGAAACGTTGAATAAATCGATTCTTATTGCTCAAGAAGCAGCGGAAGAAGTAAAGAGAAATGCGCAAAAAGAATCAAAACTTATTATTAAAGAAGCAGAAAAAAATGCGGATCGTATTGTAAATGAATCGCTTTCTAAAGCAAGAAAAATAGCTATGGAAATAGAAGAACTAAAAAAACAAGCAAAAGTATTTCGAACACGATTTACAATGCTTGTTGAAGCACAGTTAGATTTAATAAAAAATGAAGATTGGGATCATTTAATGGAGTTTGAAAATGATGCGACTGATGTTTTATTAAAAGATGAGTAGTTGTAATATTGACTATTCCTTTAGTTATCGTTTATAATTCCAACAAGATTATATTTTAAACGTTGATAGGGACAGTAAGTTTCTTCGTACACTTACACTATAGCGAATCGGGGATGGTGAAAGCCCGACGTAAGTGAAGAATCTGAAGATCACCCTGGAGTTCTTAGATGAAATATTGATTTGTAGTAGTTTAAGCGTGTAGTTCGCGTTAAGAATGTAGAGCGGATGTTAATTATTTAACATTTACTAGGGTGGTACCGCGGGAACAAGTCTTCTCGTCCCTTTTGGGGATGAGAAGGCTTTTTTGTGCTTTGCAAAAGGATAAGCGCTATAGACTAATGGTTACTTTGTTAACAAATGATTTTTTTGTACAAAATGTAATCATAACAAATCTGCTTATTAATTTTAGGAGGTAGTAGAGATGGAATACAAAGATACTTTATTAATGCCAAAAACAGAATTTCCAATGCGTGGAAATTTACCAAAAAGAGAACCTGATATGCAAAAAACATGGGAAGAAATGGACATTTATAAAAAAGTTCAAGATCGTACAAAAGGACGCCCTATGTTCGTTTTACATGATGGCCCTCCATATGCAAATGGAGATATTCATATGGGTCATGCCTTAAACAAAATCTTAAAAGATTTTATCGTTCGTTATAAATCAATGAGTGGATTTAATGCACCTTATGTGCCTGGATGGGATACACATGGTCTACCAATTGAAACAGCTTTAACGAAAAGCGGTAAAGTAAACCGTAAAGAAATGACTGTAGCTGCTTTCCGTAAGCTTTGTGAAGAATATGCTTATGAGCAAATTAATCGTCAACGAGAACAATTTAAACGTCTTGGTGTACGTGGTGATTGGGAAAATCCATATATCACTTTAAAGCCAGCATATGAAGCACAGCAAATTAAAGTATTTGGTGAAATGGCTAAGAAAGGCTACATTTACAAAGGTTTAAAGCCTGTTAACTGGTCACCATCAAGTGAATCTGCACTTGCTGAAGCTGAAATTGAATACAAAGATAAGAAGTCTGCTTCAATTTACGTAGCATTTGATGTAACAGATGGTAAAGGAGTACTCGAGGAAGGAACTAAATTTATCATTTGGACAACAACTCCTTGGACAATTCCAGCAAACCTTGGTATTTCTGTTCATCCACAACTTGATTACGTTGTAGTTGAGGTAGAAGGAAATAAATATGTTGTAGCGAAAGACTTGCTTTCAGCTGTTAAAGAAACAATTGGTTGGGAAGAAGCAACAGTTGTTAAAACGGTTAAAGGTAGAGAATTGGAATATATTATTGCGAAGCACCCATTATACGATCGTGATTCATTAGTTATGTTGGGTGAGCACGTAACAACAGATGCAGGTACTGGTTGCGTTCATACAGCTCCTGGACATGGGGAAGATGACTTTATTGTCAGCCAAAAATACAAACTAAAAACTTTATGCCCAGTTGACGAAAAAGGACATATGACAGAAGAAGCACCTGGATTTGAAGGTATGTTCTATGAAAATGCAAATAAAGCAATTGGTGAAGCTCTAGAAGAAAAGGGCGCCTTATTAAAGCTTTCATTCATTACTCACTCGTACCCGCATGATTGGAGAACAAAGAAGCCAACAATCTTCCGTGCGACAGCTCAATGGTTTGCTTCTATTCATGATTTCCGTGATGAGCTTCTAACAGCTATTAAAGAAACTAAATGGTACCCTGCATGGGGTGAAACTCGTTTATTTAATATGGTTCGTGATCGTGGTGATTGGTGTATTTCTCGTCAAAGAGCTTGGGGTGTTCCAATTCCAGTATTTTATGGAGAAAATGGTGAGCCGATTATCACTGATGAGACAATTGATCATGTTTCTAACCTTTTCCGTGAACATGGTTCAAATGTTTGGTTTGAACGTGAGGCAAAAGATTTATTGCCTGAAGGCTTTACTCATGAAGCAAGTCCAAATGGCGTTTTCACAAAAGAAACAGACATTATGGATGTTTGGTTCGATTCAGGTTCTTCACACCAAGCTGTTCTTGAAGAGCGTGAGGATTTAGTAAGACCAGCTGATTTATATCTAGAAGGTTCTGACCAATATCGTGGTTGGTTTAACTCTTCTTTGTCAACTGCAGTAGCAGTGACTGGTAAGGCTCCATATAAAGGTGTACTAAGCCATGGATTTGCTTTAGATGGAGAAGGACGTAAAATGAGTAAATCATTAGGAAATACAATTCTTCCATCAAAAGTTATGAATCAATTAGGAGCAGATATCCTTCGATTATGGGTTGCTTCTGTTGATTATCAGGCTGATGTTCGTGTATCGGATGCTATCTTGAAACAAGTAGCTGAGGTATATCGTAAGATCCGTAATACATTCCGTTTCTTATTAGGAACATTAGATGGTTTTGATCCTAAAGTTGATTCATTAAAATACGAAGAATTAGCTGAAGTAGATCAATACATGTTAGTGAAGCTAAATAAATTAATTAAAAATGTTAGAAATGCCTATGATGAATATGAATTCGCAGTTATTTATCATAATATCAACAATTTCTGTACGTTAGATTTAAGTGCATTCTACTTAGATTACGCAAAAGATATTTTATACTGTGAAGCACCAAATAAAGATCAAAGAAGAGCTATTCAAACCGTTCTGTATGAAGTTCTTGTTTCATTAACAAAACTTGTATCACCAATTCTATCACATACAGCTGATGAGGTTTGGCCGTACATTCCGAATGTGGAGGAAGAAAGTGTTCAGCTTACAGATATGCCAACATATCAATCACTTCCAAACGAAGCAGAGCTTGAAGAAAAATGGAGCAAATTTATGCTCATCCGTGATGATGTTTTAAAAGCATTAGAAGAAGCGCGTAATGCAAAAGTTATTGGTAAATCGTTAAATGCAAAAGTTTCGATGTACGTTGATCAAGATACAAAAGTATTCTTAGAGACAATTAAAGAAAGTTTTGAACAACTTTTCATCGTGTCTCAATTTGAAATCGCTGGAGAACTATCAGAAGCTCCTGCGGATGCAACTAAATTTGAGCATTGTGCCATCGTAATCTCTAAAGCAGAAGGAGAAACGTGTGAGCGTTGTTGGAATGTGACAGAAAGTATAGGTCAAGATAGTGACCATCCAACTTTATGTCCTCGATGTGCATCAGTTGTAAAAGAAGCATATAATATGTAATACTTCAAAGCGAGCTGGCTTATTTGTTAGGCCACTCGCTTTTTTTCACTTTCGCAATATGCTACAATTCTATTTATCATTACTAATTAAGAAGTTGGGGGATTACTGTGATTTATTATTTAATAGCTCTTTTGGTTATTGCATTAGATCAAATAACAAAAGTTATCATTGATAAGACTATGGAAATAGGCGATAGTATACAAGTTATCAATAATTTCTTAAATATTACCTCACATCGTAATACAGGTGCTGCTTGGGGAATATTAGCAGGGAAAATGTGGTTGTTCTACATAATTACAGTGATCGTAATCGTTGTGTTAGTATATTATATTCAAAAAATGGGTAAAACTCATATGTTGTTAGGAACATCACTAGCATTAATGCTTGGTGGAGCAATTGGCAACTTTATCGATCGCTTATTTAGAAAAGAAGTAGTTGATTTTGTCGATACTAATATTTTTGGTTATGATTTTCCTGTTTTTAATGTAGCTGATTCGGCTTTGACAATTGGTGTTATTTTATTGATGATTTTTATGTTTTTTGAAGAAAAATTAATGAAGGAGAAAAAGAATGGATAATGTTTCGTACATCATAGATGAAGAAAGTAAAGGAGAACGTCTCGATAAATTTCTTTCATCTAAAAATGAAGATCTTTCTCGTACACAAGTGCAATTGTTAATGAAGGATGGTCATGTTTTAGTCAATGGTAAAACGGTTAAGACAAATTATAAGTGTCAAATTAATGATCAAGTGACGATTACTATTCCACCTCCAGTAGAGCTCGACATTCAAGCAGAAGAAATGGATTTAGACATTTATTATGAGGATGAGGATGTTCTAGTTGTTAATAAGCCTAAGGGAATGGTCGTGCATCCAGCGCCAGGTCACACAAGTGGTACCTTAGTGAATGGATTAATGGCACATTGTAAAGATCTTTCTGGTATTAATGGTGTAATGCGCCCAGGTATTGTACATCGAATTGACAAGGATACATCAGGTCTTCTAATGGTAGCGAAAAATGACTTGGCTCATGAAGGACTTGTTCAGCAATTAGTTGATAAGACAGTGACAAGAAAGTATAAAGCGATTGTTCATGGGGTCATTCAACATAATCACGGTACAATCGATGCGCCTATAGGCAGAGATAAGCAAGATCGTCAAAGTATGACAGTTGTACCAGATGGAAAGCATGCTGTGACACATTTTGAAGTAGTGGAAACTTTTAAAAATTTCACATTGGTGGAATGTCAGTTAGAAACAGGAAGAACTCATCAAATTCGTGTTCATATGAAATATATTGGTTATCCGCTTGCAGGTGATCCTAAATACGGTCCGAAAAAGACATTAGATCTTGGCGGACAAGCTCTACATGCAGGTGTTTTAGGATTTATCCATCCACGAACAAAGGAATATCTAGAATTTAATGCCCCACTACCAGAATACTTCACAAATCTATTGTCGAAATTAAGAAAAGAGCATTGACAATATAATATTTAGATAGTATTATAATTACAGTTAAATAAGAGCCTTTAAAACAGTCCCGAGAGACTGAGAAGGAAACGGAATAACCTAATACATTCTTTATAGAATGTTGTAAATTGGTATGGCCAAATCCTCTTGCATCGGGCAAGAGGATTTTTTATTTCGTTACCTACTTTATTTTAAGATAGGGGTGCCGTACATAGTGAATGAAAAAGCTGTCGTACTAGATGAGCAAGCGATAAGAAGAGCACTCACAAGGATTGCTCATGAAATTATTGAGAAAAACAAAGGTATTGAAGAATGTGTGCTAGTTGGTATTAAAACAAGAGGAATTTTTATCGCCAATAGACTAGCCGAAAAAATTGAACAAATTGAGGGTAAAGCGATTCAAGTTGGGGAACTTGATATTACACTTTACCGAGATGATTTAAGCAAGAAGAATCATGATGGTGAACCTTTTGTTAAAGGATCTAATATACCAATTGATATTACCAATAAGAAGGTTATATTGGTTGATGATGTTTTGTATACAGGAAGAACAGTTCGAGCTGCGATGGACGCACTAGTTGATTTAGGTAGACCTTCACAAATACAATTAGGTGTACTTGTTGATAGAGGACATAGAGAACTTCCGATTAGAGCTGATTATGTTGGGAAAAATGTTCCGACATCATTAGCGGAAAAGATTACAGTCAGTTTAACTGAAGTGGATGGTTTAGATAAAGTAAGTATTTTTGATAAATAGAGATACCCTTTTAATGATAGTCCTGCGAGGCTAACAAAGGGAAGAAGCTGCTAGTCATTCTGTATTATAGAAAACTAGTATGTCATTCTGCCCTTAAAGCCCTCGTTTAGACGAGGGCTTTTGTTTTATAACAAGGTGGGGAGGAATACAAAATGGAACAACAAGTAAGAGACAGAGTTTTAGATGTAGAGGAAGTGCCAAAGCCGTTTCAATGGTTAACGCTTAGCATTCAGCACGTATTCGCAATGTTTGGGGCAACGGTGCTTGTACCGTTTTTGACAGGTTTAAGTCCCGCTGTTGCATTAGTATCAAGTGGTTTAGGAACTTTAGCTTATTTATTAATTACGAAGGGGCAAATACCAGCATACTTAGGTTCATCCTTTGCGTTTATTGCACCTATTGGTCTAGCAAAAAGTTTGGGCGGTCCAGAATCGGTTATGTTTGGTTGTTTCCTTGCGGGGATTGTTTATGGAATTATCGCACTCATTATAAAAAAAGCCGGTGTCAATTGGTTATTTAAAATTTTACCACCAGTAGTAGTTGGTCCAGTTATCATGGTTATTGGATTAGGTTTAGCGGGAACGGCTGCAGGGATGGCCATGTATAAAAATTTTGGTACACCAGATCAAGAGTATAGTTTAACACATTTTAGTGTAGCACTTGTTACCTTGGCAATTACGATTATTGCATCAGTATTCTTAAAAGGATTTTTAAAAATTATTCCTATATTAATTGGTATTATCGCAGGATATTTAACTGCGATTGCAGTAGGAATTGTCGATTTTGATGGTGTCAAGGCAGCTCCTTGGTTTGAAGTACCACAATTCATGGTACCTTTTGTGAACTATGATCCAGTTATAAGTTGGGAAATTGCGATAGTAATGATTCCAGTTGCAGTAGTAACACTGTCTGAACATATTGGACATCAGCTAGTTTTAAGTAAGGTAGTAGGAAGAAACTTTATTAAAAAACCAGGTCTTCACCGCTCGATTTTAGGTGATGGAACAGGAATTATTATTGGTTCATTCATTGGAGGTCCACCACTTACATCTTATGGTGAAAACATTGGAGTATTAGCGATTACACGTGCTTTCAGTGTGTATGTAATTGGAGGAGCGGCAACAATTGCCATCATGTTTGGATTCGTAGGAAAGATTTCAGCATTAATTAATTCGATTCCACAAGCTGTAATGGGTGGTATCTCAATCCTTCTATTCGGGATTATTGCATCAAGTGGTCTTCGTATGTTAATTGATAATAAAGTAGACTTTGGTAAAAATAGAAACTTAATTATCGCTTCAGTTATCTTAGTATTAGGAATTGGTGGAGCATTCATACAAATTGGAGAACAATTCTCACTTTCAGGAATGGCTTTAGCAGCAATCGTCGGAGTTATCTTAAACTTAGTATTACCTGGTGCAGAGACACCAAAGGATATGTTTGAAGAAAAAACAGAATAAGGTTCACCTTTTAAAAAGAAGTCCAGAGAGGCTTATAAGGGTGTAAAAAAAATAGAACGTACACTTCATATACAATTTGTAATGGATTGTATATGAAGTACGAGCTATTTAAAAAAGCACCCTAAATCAAATGTTTAGGGTGCTTTTTTAGAAAGTTTTGCGTTTAATTCGTAAAGGAGGAAGACACTAATGAATCATTTATTAACAACTAATGAGTTATCTGTTACAGAAATTAATGAAATATTAAATGATGCAAGAAACTTCGCAAACGGGGATGTATGGACACCAAATTGTCAGACATTTACGGCTAATTTATTTTTTGAAAACAGCACAAGAACGAAAGTGAGTTTTGAAGTAGCTGAAAGAAAACTTGGATTAGATGTAATTCCTTTTGAAGTATCGACTTCTAGTGTACAAAAAGGTGAAACGCTTTACGATACAGTAAAAACTTTAGAATCAATTGGAGTAGGAGCAGTGGTAATCCGCCACTATGAAGATCAATACTTCAATCAGCTAATCAATAAGGTAAATATACCTATAATAAATGCTGGAGATGGCTGCGGACATCATCCAACACAATGTCTATTAGATTTATTAACCATAGTTCAAGAGTTTGGCAGTTTTAAAGGATTAAAAGTAGCGATTATTGGTGATATACGACATAGTCGTGTTGCTCGTTCAAATGCCGATGCTTTAACAAGATTGGGAGCAACTGTTGTGTTCTCAGGCCCACAAGAGTGGTTTGATGAAACAATTCGAACTGGAGAATATGAAGATATAGATACAGCTGTTCAAACATCAGATGTTGTAATGTTATTAAGAATTCAACACGAACGTCATGATGAGGAAATGGTTGGAAGTAAAGAAGAATATCTACAAAGATATGGACTTACGAAGGAACGAGAAAGACAAATGAAAGAGAAAAGCATCATTATGCATCCTGCACCAGTCAATCGTAATGTAGAGATAGATGAAGAGTTAATAGAATGTGAACGTTCTAGAATATTTAAACAAATGGAAAACGGTGTTTTTATTCGTATGGCTGTACTTAAGAGAGCATTAAAAGGAACAAAAGCTGAAGGGAGAATTATCAATGGCAACTTTAATAAAGAATGGTCAATTGTTTAATAATGAAGGCAAACTAGAAGCAAAGGATTTAAAAATAGATAACGGATATATTGTTGAGATTGCTGACCAAATTAACGATAATGACTGTGAAATAATTGATGCTACTGGATTAGTAGTATCACCAGGTTTTGTAGACTTACATGTTCATTTACGTGAGCCAGGTGGGGAGAAGAAAGAAACGATTGAAACTGGTACTAAAGCAGCAGCTCGTGGTGGTTTTACAACTGTTGCTGCAATGCCAAATACTCGTCCAGTTCCAGATACAAAAGAAAATATGACTAACTTGATGAAACGTATCGAAGAAACTGCGGTTGTACGCGTTTTACCATATGGTTCTATTACAATACGTGAAGCAGGTCAGGAGTTAACAAATCTTGATGAATTAAAACAAGCTGGTGCATTTGCCTTCACTGATGATGGTGTTGGAGTACAATCAGCGGCAATGATGTTAGAAGCAATGAAAAATGCCGCAAAAGTAGATGCAGCTATTGTAGCGCACTGTGAAGAAAATACGTTGATTAATAAAGGTTGTGTGCATGAAGGAGAATTTTCTAAAAAGCATGGGCTAAATGGTATACCATCTGTTTGTGAATCGGTTCAAATTGCCAGAGATGTTCTTTTAGCTGAAGCGGCAGATTGTCACTATCATGTCTGCCATATTAGTACAGAAGGCTCGGTGCGAGTGGTAAGAGATGCTAAAAGAGCTGGGATCAAAGTAACAGCAGAAGTTACACCACATCATTTGTTACTTTGTGAAGATGATATTCCAGGTCTTGATACAAACTATAAAATGAATCCACCGCTAAGAGGAAAGAAAGACCATGCAGCATTAATTGAAGGATTATTAGATGGAACAATTGATTTTATTGCGACAGATCATGCGCCTCATACAGCAGAAGAAAAAGCTGAGAAAATCGAATTAGCGCCATTTGGAATTGTTGGTTTGGAAACAGCATTTCCTCTTCTTTACACACATTTAGTAGAAAAGCACATTATTACACTAGAGCAATTATTAAGCTTTTTAACAAGTAAACCTTCAGAAGCATTTAAGCTTCCATATGGAACATTACAAGAAGGGAAGCTAGCTGATGTAGTGTTACTTGATTTAAATGAAGAGAAAGAAATTGATGTTAAAGAATTTGCCTCTAAAGGAATCAATACTCCTTTTGCAGGTTGGAACTGTAAGGGATGGCCAGTATTAACAATGGTCGAAGGAAAAGTAGTTTGGCAGAAGGAGAGCATTCAAGCATGAAAAGACAACTGATTTTAGAAGATGGAACAGTATTCATAGGGGAAGCATTCGGAGCGGATGTTGAGAGAATGGGAGAGGTTGTATTTAATACTGGAATGACAGGATATCAAGAAGTGTTATCGGATCCTTCATATTGCGGTCAAATCGTTACCCTCACATACCCACTGATTGGAAATTACGGAATTAATAGAGATGATTTTGAATCGATTACACCTGCTATTTCAGGATTTATAGTAAAAGAAGTGGCAGATTTCCCATCTAACTGGAGAAATGAATGTACGTTAGATGAGTATTTTAAACGTAATAAAATTCCTGGAATCTCAGGGATTGATACTAGAAAATTAACAAGAATTATCCGTCAATACGGTACATTAAAAGGTGCTTTAACGAATGTTGAAAAAAAACCAGAAGATGTTATTGAAATTTTAAAGGCAACGGTTTTACCTAACGACCAAGTAAAGAAAGTATCTACAAAAAGAGCTTACCCAAGTCCAGGAAGAGGTTCTCGAGTTGTATTAGTTGATTTTGGTATGAAGCACGGAATTCTTCGTGAACTAAATAAAAGAGATTGTGATGTAGTCGTTGTACCTTACAATATAACAGCTGAAGAGATTCTGAACTTAAGTCCAGATGGAATTATGTTATCAAATGGACCTGGTGATCCAAAGGATGTTCCTCAAGCAATTGAAATGATCAAAGGTGTGCAAGGGAAGGTACCTCTGTTTGGGATTTGTTTAGGACATCAGTTATTCGCTTTAGCAAATGGAGCAAACACAGCACCATTGAAATTCGGTCATCGTGGTTCAAATCATCCTGTAAAAGATTTAGCTACAGGTAAGATTTCGATTACATCTCAAAACCACGGATATACGGTTGAAGAAGATTCGATAGGCAATACACCATTAGAAATTACACATATTGCATTAAATGATGGAACGGTAGAAGGTTTAAAACATAAGGAATACCCAGCATTCACCGTACAATATCATCCAGAAGCATCGCCTGGTCCAGAGGATGCAAATGGATTATTTAATCAATTCATTAACATGATTGAAGCAGCAAAAGCGGAGGTAGAAAAATAATGCCAAAACGTACAGACATTAAAAGCATACTTGTTATAGGCTCAGGTCCTATCATTATCGGTCAAGCAGCGGAATTTGATTATGCGGGAACCCAAGCTTGTATTGCACTTAAAGAAGAAGGCTACCGAGTTATTTTAATAAACTCCAACCCAGCAACAATCATGACAGATACTGAAATAGCAGATGCTGTTTACATAGAACCGTTAACACTTGAATTCGTTAGTAAAATCATTCGTAAAGAACGCCCAGATGCATTGCTACCCACATTAGGAGGTCAAACAGGGCTAAACTTAGCTGTTGAACTTTCTGAAGCGGGTGTTCTTGAAGAATGTGGCGTAGAGATTCTTGGAACAAAACTTTCAGCGATTGAACAAGCAGAAGATCGTGATCTTTTCAGAACTCTAATGAATGAGTTAGGAGAACCAGTACCTGACAGTGATATCATTCACACTCTTGAAGAAGCATATACGTTCGTTAACCGTGTAGGATATCCAATTATAGTAAGACCTGCATTCACACTTGGTGGAACTGGCGGTGGTATTTGTTCTAATGAAGAAGAACTAATTGAAATCGTAACTAGTGGATTGAAACATAGCCCTGTAACACAGTGTTTAATTGAAAAAAGTATTGCAGGCTTTAAAGAAATCGAATACGAAGTAATGCGAGATAGCAATGACAATGCAATTGTCGTATGTAATATGGAAAATATTGATCCGGTTGGTGTACACACTGGTGATTCAATCGTTGTTGCGCCAAGCCAAACATTAAGTGATCGTGAATATCAATTATTACGTAACTGTTCTTTAAAAATTATCCGTGCCCTACAAATAGAAGGTGGATGTAATGTTCAGCTTGCACTAGATCCAGATAGCTTCAATTACTATATTATCGAAGTAAATCCACGTGTAAGCCGTTCGTCAGCACTTGCTTCTAAAGCAACTGGTTACCCAATTGCAAAATTAGCAGCAAAAATTGCTGTTGGATTAACTTTAGATGAAATGATGAACCCTGTAACAGGCAAAACATACGCAAGCTTTGAACCAGCATTAGACTATGTAGTTTCTAAAATCCCTAGATGGCCTTTTGATAAATTTGAATCAGCCAATCGCCACCTTGGAACACAAATGAAAGCTACTGGTGAAGTAATGGCAATTGGTCGTTCGTTGGAAGAGTCGCTGTTAAAAGCAGTACGTTCATTAGAATCTGGTATTTATCATCTTGGTTTAAAAGATGACGAACAGATTACAGATGAGTTAATTGAGAAGCGTATTAGAAAAGCTGGTGATGAGCGTTTATTCTATATTGGTGAAGCGTTAAGACGTGGAGTAACAATTGAAACTATTCACGCTTGGAGCAAAATCGACTTGTTCTTCCTGAAAAAGTTTGAGAATATTATTAAGCTAGAAAAAGAAGTAGCAAGTGCACCATTTAATTTAGAAGTAGCAACAAAAGCAAAAGAATCCGGTTTTGCGGATATTACTATTGCGAAGTTATGGAATTCAACAGAATTAGATGTTTACAATTGGAGAAAAGAAAATCAATTAACACCTGTTTACAAAATGGTTGATACTTGTGCAGCGGAATTTGAATCAGAAACTCCTTATTTCTACGGAACATACGAAGAAGAAAATGAAAGTATTGTAACAGATCGTAAGAGTGTAATCGTACTAGGTTCAGGTCCAATTCGCATCGGTCAAGGTGTAGAGTTTGATTATGCAACTGTTCACTCTGTATGGGCAATTAATCAAGCTGGCTATGAAGCAATTATTATTAACAACAATCCTGAAACGGTTTCAACAGATTTTAGCATTTCGGATAAGCTGTATTTTGAGCCATTAACAATTGAAGATGTTATGCATATTATCGATCTTGAAAAACCAGAGGGTGTAGTTGTTCAATTTGGTGGTCAAACAGCTATTAACCTAGCCGATAAATTAGTTGAACGTGGTGTGAAAATACTAGGAACTTCACTTGAAGATTTAGATCGCGCTGAAAACCGAGATAAATTTGAACATGCTTTAACCGAACTAGGAATTCCACAGCCGAAAGGGAAAACAGCAACATCGGTTGAAGAAGCAGTAACCATTGCAACAGATATCGGATATCCAGTATTGGTACGTCCTTCATATGTATTAGGAGGTCGTGCAATGGAAATTGTTTATAAAGAACAGGAGCTACTGCATTATATGGAAAATGCGGTAAAAGTAAATCCAGAGCATCCTGTATTGATTGACCGCTATGTAACAGGGAAAGAAATTGAGGTTGATGCTATTTCAGATGGAAAAGATGTTGTAATCCCTGGAATAATGGAGCATATTGAGCGAGCTGGAGTTCACTCAGGCGATAGTATTGCGGTATATCCACCTCAAAATATTTCACAAATCGTGAAAGATAAAATTATTGCTTATACGAAAAGTCTTGCAAGAGGACTAAATATTATTGGGTTATTGAATATTCAATACGTTGTAAAAGACGATGATGTATTTGTTATTGAAGTAAATCCTCGCTCAAGTCGTACAGTGCCATTTTTAAGTAAAATTACAAATGTACCAATGGCGAATGTAGCGACAAAAGTAATATTAGGACAAAGCTTAAAAGAGCAAGGATATCAATCAGGGCTTGTTAAAGAGCAAGATGGTGTCTTTGTTAAAGTCCCAGTATTCTCGTTTGCAAAACTGAGAAGAGTGGATATTACATTAGGACCTGAGATGAAATCTACAGGTGAAGTAATGGGAAAAGATTCAACATTAGAAAAAGCTCTATACAAAGGTTTAGTAGCTTCCGGTATTCAAATGAAAATGCATGGATCTGTACTATTAACAATTGCGGATAAAGATAAAGAGGAAGCATTACAGTTAGCGAAAAGATTCCATAACATTGGCTATCAACTATTGGCGACAAGTGGAACAGCCTCATTATTACAAAAAGCAGGAATTCCGGTTAAGATTGTTAATAAAATCGGATCTGATGAGCCAACCTTACTAGATGTAATTCGAAATGGCGAGGCACAATTTGTTATTAATACGTTAACAAAAGGTAAACAACCAGAACGAGATGGATTTAGAATTCGTCGTGAGTCAGTTGAAAATGGAGTACCATGTTTAACTTCACTTGATACAGCTGAAGCGATTTTGCGAGTATTTGAATCAATGACTTTTTCAGCTGAAGCCATGCACAAATTGCAAAAGGAAGGTGCAATTTAATGAAGAAAAATGAAAGATTAACAGTCATTAGTCAGAATGAAATTGCACAATCAATTTTCGAGCTTACCCTTCAGGGTGAGCTCGTTTCTGAGATGAAGCAACCTGGTCAATTTGTTCATATTAAAGTATCGGATAGTTTTGAGCCACTTCTAAGAAGACCGATTAGTATTTGTTCTATTAATCCCAAATTAAATCAATTTACAATGATCTATCGCGCAGAAGGAAGAGGGACAAAATTATTAGCTGAAAAAAGAGCTAATGAAACAGTTGATGTATTAGGACCATTAGGAAATGGCTTTCCTATAGAAGAAGCTAGAAATGGTGAGATAGCTCTTCTAGTTGGTGGTGGAATTGGTGTACCACCACTTTATGAACTATCTCAACGTTTAGTGGAAAAAGGAGTTAAAGTAATTCACGTTTTAGGCTTTCAGTCCCAAAATGTCGCATTCTATGAAGAAAAATTCTCTGCATTAGGCGATACCTATATAGCGACTGTCGATGGTTCATTAGGTGAACAAGGGTTTGTTACCGATATTATTGAAAAAAAAGCGATAGATTTTGATATTTTATATTCTTGTGGACCTACGCCAATGCTAAAAGCATTAGAAAACAATTATTCTCATAAAAAAGTATTCTTATCTCTTGAAGAAAGAATGGGTTGTGGAATTGGAGCATGTTATGCATGTGTATGTAAAACAAACGATAATCGTCCAGGTCATAATTACAAAAAAGTCTGCAGCGACGGACCAGTTTTTCGTTCGGGAGAGGTGATCCTATGAGTAAATTACAGATAGAACTACCAGGTTTATCACTTAAAAATCCTATCATGCCTGCGTCTGGATGCTTTGGTTTTGGTAAAGAGTTTAGTGAGTTATATGATTTAAATGTATTAGGATCCATTATGATCAAAGCTACAACAGTAGAAAGTAGATTTGGAAATCCAACACCACGCGTTGCTGAGACACATGCAGGTATGTTAAATGCTATAGGTCTACAAAATCCTGGATTAGAGCATGTAATGAATAATGAATTAAAATGGTTAGAGCAATTTGATCTTCCTATTATTGCAAATGTCGCAGGTTCTACTGAGGAAGATTATGTTGAAGTTGCTAAAGAAATATCTACTGCAACAAACGTTTCAGCACTCGAATTAAATATTTCTTGTCCCAACGTTAAAGAAGGCGGTATCGCCTTTGGTACGGATCCAGAAACGGCCAAACGTTTAACGAGAAAAGTAAAAGAAGCTTCTCAAGTACCTGTTTATGTAAAGCTATCTCCAAACGTAACAAATATTGTTGAAATGGCAAAAGCTGTTGAAGACGGTGGAGCAGATGGTTTAACAATGATTAATACATTGTTAGGTATGAAATTAGATTTGAAAACGGCAAAACCAGTAATAGCTAATAAAACAGGTGGCTTATCCGGACCTGCTATTAAACCCGTTGCCATCCGTATGATTCATGAAGTTAGTCAACAAGTCAATATTCCAATCATCGGTATGGGTGGTATAACGAATGCTGAAGATGTGATTGAATTTTTTTATGCAGGAGCAAGTGCAGTAGCAGTTGGAACTGCAAACTTTGTGGATCCTTTTGTTTGCCCAACTATTATTGAAAAACTTCCAGCTTTACTTGAAGAATTAGGATATGGGCATATCACAGAATGCATCGGAAGGAGCTGGAAATAGTGAATAAATCACTTATAGTAGCATTAGATTTTAATAGTTTAAAAGAAGTGACAAGTTTTTTAGATCAATTTGAGAATGAGAGTTTATTTGTAAAGGTTGGCATGGAATTATACTATAGTGCTGGGCCTAGTATTATTGAAGAAATTAAAAATCGAGGACATAAAATATTTTTAGATTTAAAGCTTCATGATATTCCGAATACAGTTAAGCAGGCGATGAAAGTTCTGGCTACACTAGATGTAGACTTAGTAAATGTCCATGCTGCTGGTGGTAAGAGAATGATGAGTGCAGCATTAGAAGGTTTACTCGAGGGTACAGCTCAAGGTAAGCAACGTCCATTAATCATTGCTGTGACTCAACTTACATCTACTACTGAAGAGGAAATGAAGCAAGACCAGCGTATAGAAATTAGCTTAGAAGAGTCCGTTTTATCATATGCTACACTAGCCAAAGAAGCTGGATTAGACGGCGTTGTATGTTCAACTCATGAGGTTGAAAGAATTCATGAACTGTTAGGTAATGACTTTTTAACTGTTACGCCAGGTATACGTATGGCAGATGATGATGCTCATGATCAAAAACGTATTGCAACACCAGAAAAAGCAAGATTATTAGGTACAAATGCTATTGTTGTAGGTAGAACGATTACAAAGGCAGCATCACCAGTTGAAGCCTATCGATTAGTTAAACATGCTTGGGAGGGTACTAATTAATGAAAGTTACAATTGCAGAACAATTATTAGATATAAAAGCTGTATTTTTACAACCAAATGATCCTTTTACTTGGTCGTCTGGAATGAAATCACCTATTTATTGCGATAATCGATTAACATTATCATATCCGACAGTTCGTAAAAATATTGCAAAAGGTTTGGTTCAATTAATTCAGAAATTTTATCCTGAAGCTGAACTAATTGCTGGAACTGCAACAGCTGGAATTCCACATGCTGCTTGGGTGAGCGATCAAATGAATTTACCAATGTGTTATATTCGTTCAAAAGCTAAAGGGCATGGAAAAGGAAATCAAATTGAAGGAATTGCAGCACCTGGTCAAAAAGTAGTTGTTGTAGAAGATTTAATTTCAACAGGCGGAAGTGTTATAACAGCTGTACAGGCACTAAGAGAAGCAGGCTGTGAAGTGTTAGGTGTTGTTTCAATTTTTACGTATGAACTTGCAAAAGGTAAAGAACAGTTAGAAGCTGAGGGTATTGTCAATCATTCTTTAAGTAATTATTCAACATTAGTAGAAGTCGCACAAGAAAAAGGATATATTGCTGAGGAAGATGTGCAAAAATTAACAAAGTGGCGTGAAACTCCAACAGAAACGGCTTGGATGGAAGCGTAAAATTGCCCATATAAAAGGCCATAAAAAGGTGATGAAAATTCCCTTTTTATGGCCTTTATTTTTTACTATTCATTAGTAGTTAATTCTTCTTTAAGAATAGAATATAGTTTTATATCTTGGTGTCGCCCTTTAACAAATATGGCCTTTCTCATAGTTCCCTCATATGTAAAACCATTTTTTTCGAGCACCCGTTGAGACCCGATATTTTCTACAAAACAACGAGCTTGAATTCTAACTAAATCCATGTTGTTGAAACCAAACTTTATAACAGCTTCAGCTGCTTCAGATGTAATACCTTTTCTCCAATAATATTTAGATATGGCATAGCCTATTTCTGCTATTTTATGTTTAGGATCCCAGGAAACAAAATCGATTGTACCTATTAGTTTATTGCTTTGCTTTAATTGGATTCCCCATGGAGCGACTTTCTTTAAGTAATATTTTTGTTGAGCGAAATGTATGAATCCTTTCGTATCTGCTAATGTTTGGTGAGCCTCCCAAGTAACATATTTACTAACTTCCTCCTGAGAAGTATATTCATACATATCTTCGGCATCTTTCATAGTAATTTTTCGTAAGATAAGTCGTTCGGTTTCTAATTGAGGCATTTGCGCAAAAATGTTTTCCATCTCCATGTAATCACTCCTGGAATACTTGATAGTTTAATTATAGATTTTTTTATGAATAATAAGAAGATAGTATATTGTGAACTTTTTGGTAGATTTATGACAGAGATTGGATTGGCTCGCAGTAAACAAAATAAAACTCCCTAGAATGCAATCTTAGGGAGTTTTATTTTATCTTCTACTTAAATAAATTTCCTTTGTGGAACAATGGTTTGCTTTATTTTTTTAAACTTAAAACGATATCTGCATTTGGGGTTACATAAATCGTTGTTTGATTGTCATAAATTACGTAACCAGGTTTAGAACCTTTTGGCTTTTTAACATTTCTAATCTGAGTATAATCAACAGGAACTTGGCTAGATTCCTTTGCTTTACTATAGTAAGCAGCAATAGTAGCAGCCTCTTGTATGCTTGTATCAGATGGAGAACTATTACGTATAACGACATGGGATCCAGGTATATCCTTCGTATGGAACCATAGCTCATCTCTTTTACTAAGCTTATTTGTTAAAAATTCATTTTGGATATTATTTTTGCCAACAAGTATGAGGTCTCCATCCGAGGAAATATACTCATCTAAAATTGGTTTTGCATCTTTTTTCTTTTTCATCCCTTTTTTATTTCGAACTTTAATATATCCGCCATCTTGAAGTTCTTCTCTTATTTCTTCAATATCTCTTGGTTGAGCTGAATCTAACTGTTGTAAAAGTGAATCGAAATACATGACTTCTTCTTTAGCTAGTTCAATTTGCACAGAGACAATTTTAATCGCATGTTTAGCTTTTTGATATTTCTTAAAGTAGGCTTGCGCATTTTGAGAAGGTGATTTTTGTGGATCTAATGAAATTTTTATTGTATTACCTTCTTCTTCATAGTAATTGATAACGTCAATTTCCGTCATTCCTTGAGTAATTTGAAACATGTTTGCTGTAAGAAGTTCACCTTTCAGCTGAAATTCTTCTGCTTTTTCACTTTCTTGTAATGTGACTTGTAGCTTTGTTATTTTCTTTTCATTTTTTTCCTTTTCGTTATTGATAAAGCGTTCTAAATCCTGAGCTTGTTGTTTTATCCGATCACGAGCTGCCTTACCAAAGTAGAATCGATCTAGCATTTCACTTAAAGTTGTATACGTTTTACACGTTCCCTCAAGATGTGCAATAGGTATACAGTAAAAATGTTCTTTATTTGTATAGAAAATAGATGGCTTATATTGTTGCTGTTGAAAATGTTCCATAACATGTAAAAATGATTTTATGATGTTATCTGAAGTAGGTAATCCACTGTTAAAAAGTATTTCTTTTGCTATGAAAGGCGATAAGCCAGAAAAATGGGCGACAAGCTGCTTGTCTAATTTGCCAGCATTCATATCCAGTGATTTTAGTATATCTGTTTCGGATGCCGTTATTGGATTTAGTTTGTTTTGTTCTGGAGGAAACTTATACAATTGTCCAGGCAAAATAGCACGATAGGAATTGACTGCATAGGATACATGTTTGATACTATCTAAAATAGTGTTGTTTTCGTTGTTAACTAAAATGATGTTACTATGGCGCCCCATAATTTCAACAATTAATTTTTTGTAGCTAATATCCCCTATTTCATTTCTACCTTTGATATCGAAGATGATAATTCGATCCAAATCTTTTTGATATATATTTTCAATGATTGCACCTTCTAGATGCTTGCGCAATAACATGCAGAACATCGGAGGATCTTGAGGATTTTCATAAGCTTCCTCTGTTAGCTGAGCTCTACTATAGCTGGGATGAGCAGATAGTAATAATTTATGATTTTTACCATTCGCTCGAATAATCATAATAATTTCATTTGGATAAGGTTGATGAATTTTATTAATTCTTCCCCCATTTATTGTATGTGTCAATTCTTCACACATTGCTTTTGTAAATAGACCATCGAATGCCATAAAAAAACTTCCTTTTCTTTTTATAAAGTGAAACATTCTTCTAGTTAAGATGGACCTCATCTTAGCATAAAGATTCGTTGATTAAACAGGTTGTTTTCGTATACTTGGTTGCCTACTAAGGAGTGAGTAGTGCTTAAATTCTGCTTCTGGATGCTTCCGTAGGGGTTTCGCATCTTATACTCCAATCAACCGACCTTTTTATCCACTGGTTATCTTCACCAAGCGTATTGGAATGCAACAATCTTTTAGAAAACAACCATTAAATAAGTATTACAATCGCTTGAATTATAGAGATAACATAGTCCGGTTCTGTTTCCAAGGTCTCTTTAGAGGTTAATCCGCCCAAAAGGTTAAAAAGCGACTTCCTAACCAATTTTCCTTATGCTGGTCAGGGCTAAACTAGTTGCTTCCGCTTTTCTAAATAAGTATAGCATTTTTTTGGACGAGTCTGAATAAGCATGATTAAAAGGAGGACAACTCTTTATAGTAACGAAATGGAAGTGAGAGAAATTCATGATGCTTAGAGAAATGAATGTGAAAGAGTTAGAAAGAACTCTGAACACCAATTGTAAAAGTGGTCTAAGTGAGGAAGAAGTGGGGCATCGATTAAAGAAAGATGGGTTCAATGAATTACAAGAAGGAGAAAAACAATCTGCATTACTCGTGTTTTTTAGTCAATTTAAAGATTTTATGGTATTGGTGTTACTTGCAGCAACGTTAATATCCGGTTTGTTAGGAGAATATGTGGATGCCATAGCTATTATTGCGATTGTTGTAATTAATGCATTTTTAGGATTCTTTCAGGAAAGAAAAGCCGAAAAATCATTAGAGGCGCTAAAGGAAATGTCAGCTCCCCAAGTAGTTGTTTTACGGGAGGGGAAATGGCTTAAAATTGTTGCAAAAGAAGTGGTTGTTGGGGATATATTGAAGTTTTCAACCGGAGATCGAATAGGTGCTGATTTACGAATTATTGAAGATTTTTCTTTAGAAATCGAAGAGTCCGCTTTAACAGGTGAATCAGAGGCTGTTACGAAAACATCTTCCCCTGTTTTCCATACAATTCATAGCATTGGTGATGAAGAAAATATGGCATTTATGGGAACGATGGTAACGCGAGGTAAAGGTGTTGGAATAGTAACGGCTATAGGTATGCAGACGGCTATGGGACACATCGCAGATATGCTTCAATCGGCGGAAAAGATGATTACTCCTTTACAGCATAAATTAGAACAGCTAGGAAAAATTTTGATTGTAGCAGCCATTTTTTTAACGATATTAGTGGTAGGGTTAGGAGTATATCAAGGTAATGATTTCTATACAATGGTTTTAGCAGGGGTCTCGTTAGCTGTGGCTGCCATACCAGAGGGATTACCAGCTATCGTTACAGTGGCTTTATCATTAGGCGTCCAAAGAATGATAAAACAAAAAGCAATAGTTAGAAAGCTTCCTGCAGTTGAAACATTAGGTTGTGCATCTGTTATTTGTTCAGATAAAACGGGCACAATGACTCAAAATAAGATGACCGTCACAACGATTTGGAATAGTGGTAAAACGTACTTACTAAGCGGTAAGGGAAATGAAGCAGAAGGTGCGTTTTATGAAAATGATAGAGAATTAAACAGCTTACCTAAGTCGTTACAACAACTACTTACTTTTGGTTTGTTATGTAATTCTTCTGATGTCAGATCAAAGGATGGAAAATTAGTTATTGATGGAAGTGCGACAGAAGGTGCGATTCATATTGCTGCCATAAAGGCTGGGATTACTAAACACCAATTAATGAAACAGTTTAAAATAATTAAAGAATTTCCTTTTGATTCAACAAGAAAAATGATGAGTGTCATCATACAAGATGAGCATGGGAAAAAATTTGCCATTACAAAAGGAGCACCAGATGTCCTTTTGGGAAAATGTAAATCTATTTTGTGGGATGAAAGAGTTCAACGAATGGATCAATCAATCGCGCAGGAAGTTCAGATTTCCATTGATGATATGGCTTCCCATGCGTTAAGAACGATAGCGGTTGGTTATAAACCGCTCACATCTCAAAGTGCATACATAAATGAAAATGATATTGAGCAGGAATTAACGTTAATCGGTTTACAAGGAATGATTGACCCACCTAGACCAGAAGTCAAAGAAGCCGTTGAAGAATGTCGGAAAGCAGGAATTAAGACCATCATGATTACAGGTGATCATGTAACGACCGCTTCAGCTATAGCGAAAAATTTAGGTGTGTTAAATGAGCATCAGTTGGTCGTTGAAGGTAAAGAATTAAACGAAATGAGTATTGAGGAATTGGAAAACGTTGTGGACGATGTTGCTGTATTTGCGCGAGTATCTCCGAAACATAAATTGAAAATTGTAAAAGCATTACAAAATAAGGGACATGTAGTAGCTATGACTGGAGACGGTGTCAATGATGCTCCAGCAATAAAATCTGCAGACATAGGGATTGCAATGGGGATTACAGGAACAGATGTATCGAAGGAAGCTTCTTCCTTAGTTTTGTTAGATGATAATTTTGCTACGATAAAAGCTGCTATTAAAGAAGGAAGAAATATTTATGAGAATATTCGGAAATTTATAAGATACTTATTAGCTTCTAATGTAGGGGAAATTCTTGTTATGTTATTTGCCATGTTACTTGCATTACCTTTACCAATGTTTCCAATACAAATTCTATGGGTGAATCTTGTTACAGACGGTTTACCAGCTATGGCATTAGGTTTGGATCAACCAGAAGGCAATGTTATGAAACGAAATCCTCGTCATCCAAAAGAAGGAGTGTTTGCAAGAGGTTTATGGTGGAAAATAATCTCAAGAGGATTCTTAATAGGGCTAGTTACGTTAATAGCATTTATGTCAGCTTTGCATCTAAATCCGAATCAGGAAAATTATCCTCAAACCATCGCTTTTGTAACCTTATGCTTAGCACAACTGATACATGTGTTTGATTGTCGAAGTGAAAGAAATATTTTTGCAAGGAATCCGTTCGGGAATATGTATTTAGTTTGGGCAGTTATTCTTTCAATGGTAATGGTTCTTGTAGTAGTCTATTATCCTCCTTTACAAGTAATCTTTAAAACAGTTGCTATTCCACTTAAAGATTGGCTAATGATTATTGGATTAGCATCACTACCAACTTTTTTATTGGCAGGGACATTTTTAGTAAGAAAAGCAACGTAACTTATGATATAATCTAAAAGGTAATAGGGTGTCCTCTATTACCTTTTTATATGTATTAAGATGGAAAAAGTGTACCAACAACGCTGTTCATATACATCTGTTTAAGTGCAATACTTAGACTCCATATATGTGCTAGAATTGGAAGTGATTGATAATGGTTATAAGTATGACGGGGTACGGACGTGGTGTGAGTCAAAGTGAGAACTTGCTCATTCATGTTGAAGTGAAAACTGTGAATCATCGATTTTGTGAGTATCATATTAGAATGCCTCGCCAACTACTTATTATAGAGGATAAGGTAAAAAAACAATTAGCTTCATACATAAGAAGAGGAAGAGCAGAAGTATTTATTTCAATTGAAGGCGATGGACTAATCCAAAAAGAACTTCAAGTTGATTGGTCTCTTCTAGATCAATATATAAATAATATGGATATTATTACTGATAAATATCATTTGCATCCTAATAGCTTACATAATTCGGTCGCTCAAATGGAAGATGTGTTTTTCATAAAAGAAAAGCCAATGGATGCTACTGAGGTAGAAACACAAGTTCTTCAAGCGGTTAAGGAAGCTGGAGAACAGCTGAAAAAGATGAGAGAAGCGGAAGGTCTTCTTTTGAAGAAAGATATTCAAACTCAGCTTGAAAAGCTACAAAATACCGTTGAAAAAGTAAAAGATTATGCTCCAGTTGTTATTCAACAATATAAGGAGCGACTCCAACAAAAAATGACGGAATTTACGTCTGGACTGGTTGATGAAATTCGATTACTCAATGAGGTTGCAATCTTTACAGATAAAGCAGATATCAATGAGGAGTTAACGAGGCTAAATAGTCATATCAGTCAGTTTTTATCGACGATCGAGAATGATGAAGCTATGGGAAGAAAACTAGATTTTCTTGTTCAGGAAATGAATCGTGAAGTAAATACCATTGGCTCAAAGGCAAATGATGCCAATATAGCATCTGAAGTTATTGAGATGAAAAGTTTACTTGAAAAAATCAAGGAACAAATACAAAATATAGAATAAACATCGTTTATAGCTCTATTATGAAGGTCAAACTAGTATTATGATAAATGGAGGATCATTATGTCGATTAAGTTAATAAATATTGGCTATGGGAATATCGTTTCTGCTAACCGTATTATTTCTATTGTTAGTCCAGAGTCGGCTCCAATTAAAAGAATAATACAGGAAGCAAGAGATAGGGGTTCGTTAATTGATGCTACCTATGGTAGGAGAACAAGAGCCGTTATTGTTACGGATAGTGATCATGTCATTTTGTCGGCAGTACAGCCTGAAACAGTTGCTTCGAGGCTTCATGATCGAGAAGATAGTGTAGAGGAAGGATAAGTGGAATTAATGAAAGAAAAAGGGTTGCTCATTGTATTATCAGGACCTTCAGGTGTAGGAAAAGGAACAGTTCGTAAGGAATTGTTTTCACATTCTGATGTGGCATTTGAATACTCAATTAGCATGACAACTCGTGCTCCTCGTGAGGGAGAAGTTGATGGTGTAGATTATTTCTTCAAATCACGTGAAGAATTTGAATCCTTAATTAAACAAGGTAAATTATTGGAGTATGCAGAGTTTGTTGGGAATTACTATGGTACTCCAGTGGATTATGTTCGAGAAACAATTGATAACGGAAAAGACGTATTTCTAGAGATTGAGGTACAAGGCGCTAGACAAGTACGTGAAAAATTTCCAGAAGCTTTATTTATCTTCCTGGCACCACCTAGCTTGTCCGAGCTAGAAAACCGAATTGTCGGACGTGGTACTGAGACAAATGAAGTAATTGCTAATCGATTACAAACTGCTAGAGAAGAAATTGAAATGATGGACTTGTATGATTATGTAGTAGAAAACGACACAGTCGAATCTGCTTGTGATAAAATAAAAGCTATTGTTGTTGCAGGTCATTGCAACAGGGAATACGTGGCAAAAAGATATTTAAAAATGTTGGAGGTTGAATAAATTTGTTATATCCATCTATTGACTCATTATTAAATAAAATTGATTCTAAATACTCTTTAGTTTCAGTTGCAGCTAAGCGTGCTAGAAAGATGCAACTAAATGGAGATCAAAAAATTGCTAATCCTGTTTCACATAAGAATGTAGGTAAAGCATTGGAAGAAATTAATGCGGGAATACTAACGTATACGCATGAATCAGCTGATCGAACAAATGAATAAGCGATAATGATTGGAGGGTGTCGTAAAAGCTTTGCTTTTGTTTGACACCCTCTTACGCTTTATTTTATGATTTTTTTGAGTGTGAAGCTACTTTGAGAATTGATGAAAAATAATACATAATCCTTCATAATAGAAACAGAAATAATCGGGAGGAAGTTTAATGCTGAAAGATAAAAAAATATTATTATGTGTAACTGGTGGAATTGCCGTATATAAAGCAGCAGCTTTTACAAGTAAGCTAACACAACAAGGAGCAAAGGTTAAGGTTGTAATGAGCGAATCAGCAACAAAATTTGTTGCCCCTATCACTTTTCAGGCATTATCACGCAATGAAGTTTTTACAAGTACATTTCAAGAGAATAATCCAGAAGTTGTCGCGCACATTGATTTAGCAGATTGGGCAGATATTGTTATTGTCGCTCCTGCTACGGCAAATATTATTGGTAAGATGGCAAATGGAATTGCTGATGATATGATTTCGACAATTATGTTAGCAACGACTGCGAAGGTTTTTATTGCTCCTGCAATGAATGTACATATGTATGCTCATCCAGCTGTACAAAAAAACTTAGAAACACTTAGACAATCTGGCTATTCATTTATTGAACCAGGTGAAGGTTATTTAGCATGTGGATACATAGGAAAAGGTCGATTAGAGGAACCAGACAATATGATTCAATATTTGTTACATTATTTAGAAAATCAAAAGCCAAGTCAGCATTTATCCGGGAAAAAGATCATTATTACAGCTGGACCTACAAGAGAAAGAATAGATCCAGTGAGATTCATTACAAACCATTCAACAGGGAAAATGGGCTATGCATTGGCTGAAGAAGCAGCAAATATGGGAGCAGAAGTTACACTTGTATCAGGTCCTGTTAATATTAAAGCCCCTTCTAATGTTCATTTGATTTCTGTTGAATCTGCTCAAGATATGTATGAAGCCGTTTTTGCTAATTTTGAAGAACAAGATGTTGTTATTAAAACGGCGGCTGTTGCAGATTATCGCCCTAAAACAACCTATGATCAAAAAATGAAAAAAAAGGGTGGAGATTTATCGATTGAGCTCGAAAGAACGAAGGATATTTTATTGGAGCTGGGTGAGAAAAAGACTTCACAAATTTTAGTAGGCTTTGCAGCTGAAACAGAAAATGTTGAACAGTATGCAAAAGCCAAGCTTGAAAAGAAACGAGCAGATATGATAGTAGCTAATAACGTAGCAACTAAAGGGGCTGGCTTTGGTGGAGAAACAAACATGGTTACGATTTACGAGCAAAGTGGTAAGGTAGTAGACGTACCGATGATGAGTAAGCATGATGTTGCCAAAGTAATACTTGATGAGATTGCGAGTTTGCTGAAAAAGGATTGATTAGAATGGAAATTGCTTCTGTTGTTGTAGATGTTCCTACTAGACAGACCGATCGAGCATATGATTATTTTATTCCTATGCAGTGGGAAGGAATGATAGTTCCTGGGACTCGTGTTGTAGTTCCATTTGGTCCAAGGAAGGTGCAAGGTTTTGTTGTTGAAATAAAAGAGAGCACTTCTATCGACAAGCTAAAAGGAATTGATTCACTATTAGACCTTGAACCTGTCTTAAATCAAGAGTTACTCCAATTAGCTGATTGGTTAACAACAGAAACACTATGTCTTAAAATTGTAGCCTATCAAGCGATGTTACCAGCTGCTTTGAAAGCAAAATATAAAAAATTATTAACCCTAAAAGGGAATATTGCCAATATTAATGATCATATAAGAAAATATTTTATTCATAATGATGCTGTTGATTTTGAGGCAGCAATGGAACATGAGTATGCTAAAATCTTTCAAAAAGAAATTATTGCAGGAAATATTGAAGTCAATTATCAAGTCAAGGATAAACATAATACAAAGACAGAGAGAAGCGTTGAAGTCCTACTTTCACCAGAAGAATTACAATCAAAGGTAGAAGAAATGAATAAAAGTGCTAAGAAACAAATAAGACTTATGCATTATTTAATGACTCATCAAGAGACTATCTCTGTTCAAAAGTTAATTAAACAAAGCAATTGTGGCGAAAGTGTAATAAAAGCTTTGGCTGACAAAGGCTATATTAAATTTATTCAGACTGAAGTTTATCGTGATCCATTTAAAGAGCGGACCTTTACTAAAAGTCATCATTTAGCTTTAACTGAGGAACAAGCTTCTGTCTTTGTTCCCTTAAAAGAAAGTATGGAGATTAATAAACATGATGTATTCTTATTACATGGTGTGACTGGAAGTGGAAAAACCGAAGTATATCTTCAAAGTATTGATTTAGCTTTAAATAAAGGACAAGAGGCCATTATGCTTGTTCCTGAAATTTCATTAACACCACAAATGGTCGAACGTTTTAAATCTAGATTTGGGGACCGTGTTGCAGTCTTTCATAGTGGACTATCTATTGGTGAAAAATATGATGAATGGAGAAAAATATCAAGAGGAGAAGTACAAGTAGTAGTGGGGGCTCGTTCAGCTATTTTTGCTCCATTTCATAATATAGGAATTATCATTATTGATGAAGAGCATGAAGGAACATATAAACAAGAAGAAACACCACGTTATCACACTCGAGATGTTGCGATTCAAAGAGGTTTATATCATAATTGTCCGGTTGTTTTAGGAAGTGCCACTCCTTCTCTTGAAACGTATGCTCGTGCAAAAAAAGGTGTATATAAACTTTTAGAATTGAAAAATCGAGTGAACAATCGTCCATTACCTACCGTAGAGATAATTGACATGAGGGAAGAACTTCGTGCGGGTAATCGTTCGGTTTTTTCTAAGATTTTGCTCGAGAAAATCCAAGACCGCATTCAAAAGAAAGAACAAACCATCTTAATGCTTAATAAACGTGGTCATTCTTCTTTTGTAATGTGTAGAAGTTGTGGAGAGGTTGCTCATTGTCCTCATTGTGATATTTCTTTAACGTATCATAAGTATAACCATCTGCTAAAGTGTCATTATTGTGGACATGAAGAAGGTATGCCTTCACATTGTCCAGCTTGTAAAAGTGAGGCTATTCGTTTTTTTGGTACTGGTACACAGAAGGTTGAAGAAGAATTAATGAAATTAATACCAAATGCGAAAATCATTCGTATGGATGTGGATACGACTAGTAAGAAAGGAAGTCATGAGAAACTATTGCAGCTTTTTCAATCAGGACAAGCTGATATTTTACTTGGAACACAAATGATTGCGAAAGGGCTAGATTTCCCTAATGTTACTTTAGTAGGTGTTCTATCTGCGGATACAATGCTTCATTTACCAGATTTTCGCTCTTCGGAGAAAACATTTCAATTATTAACTCAGGTTAGTGGAAGAGCTGGAAGACATGAGCTTCCTGGAGAAGTGATTATTCAATCTTATACTCCGGAACACTATTCAATAGTTCTCGCTGCTGATCAACAGTATGAGGCCTTTTTCACACATGAAATGTTTATGAGAAGACAAAGTATGTATCCACCTTACTATTATATCGCTCTTATAACGGTCTCACATCCTGATCTTATGACTACAATTTCTGTGACAGAAAAAATAACAAATTATATGAGAAGCGGATTATCTCGAAAGGCTATTATGCTTGGACCAGCTGCTTCACCTATTCCACGCATCAATAATAGATATCGGTATCAAGTTCTGATAAAATACAAGCGTGAACCTGAGTTGAAAAATAAATTAAGAAATGTAATTGAGCATTATCAACAAAATCGTGCTCAGAAGGATTTACAAATCATTGTAGACTTACATCCACAGATGATGATGTAACTTTCATGAAAAGTTGTAGGAGGAAGAAATTTGTCAAAGTTAGAAATTGTTACCTATCCAAATAAAATCTTAGAAGAGAAATGTGAAGATGTGAAAGTTTTTGACCAAGATTTAGCGAAACTGTTGGATGATATGTATGAGACCATGATAGCAGCTGATGGTGTAGGCTTAGCTGCACCACAAATAAATGTTAATAAACGTATAGCTATCGTTGAAATAGATGAAGAAGAAGGCACATTAGAAATGATTAATCCCGTTGTCATTGAAAAAAAAGGCTCTGATATCGATATTGAAGGTTGCCTGAGTTTTCCTGGGATTTACGGTGAAGTTGAGAGACCAGACTTCGTTGTCATACAAGCACAAGATAGAAATGGAAATCATTATGAATTAGAAGCTGAGGAGTTCTATGCACGTGCAATACAGCATGAAATAGATCACTTAAATGGGGTATTATTTACCTCTAAAGTAATTCGATATATTAAGGAAGAAGAATTAGAAGGGTTTGAAGAAGAATGACAAAAATAATCTTTATGGGAACGCCAGATTTCTCAGTGCCAGTTTTACAAAGAATTATACAAGATGGATATGATGTAATTGCTGTTGTCACTCAGCCAGATCGTCCAGTTGGAAGAAAACGAGTGCTAACACCTCCAGCTGTTAAGGTTGAGGCATTAAAGCATAATATCCCTGTTTATCAGCCAGAAAAAATCCGCAATAAAGAGGAATTAGAGCCAATTCTTGCATTACAACCAGATTTAGTAGTTACAGCTGCATTCGGGCAAATTCTACCTAATGAATTACTTGAAGCTCCGAAATATGGATGTATTAATGTGCATGCTTCCTTGTTACCTGAGTTACGTGGTGGAGCCCCTATTCATTATGCCATTTTAGAGGGTAAAAAAGAAACAGGTATCACGATTATGTACATGGCGGAGAAATTAGATGCAGGTGATATTCTAACACAGGCAAAAGTAACGATTGATGAAGATGATAATGTAGGTACCCTTCATGATAAGCTAAGTGAAGTTGGAGCTAATTTGCTATCAGAAACATTACCTCAACTAATCAAAGGACAATTAAACGCTATCAAGCAAGATGAATCAAAAGCAACATTTGCCTCAAATATTAAACGCGAACAAGAGAAAATTGATTGGACTGTTGATGGAGAGCAAATTTATAATAAAATTCGTGGTTTAAATCCTTGGCCAGTAGCTTACACTCTTTTAGACGGCAAAGTCATGAAGGTTTGGAAAGCAGAAAAAGTGAAAAGAATAGCAGAAGTAGCGCCTGGAGAAATTATTATGATTGAAGATGATGGTTTCATTGTGAAAACAGGAAATGATATAGCTATTAAAGTGACAGAAGTTCAGCCTGCAGGTAAAAAGAAGATGTCGTCTTTTGATTTTCTTCGTGGAGCGGGTGCGAATTTGCAAATTGGAAATCAATTAGGAGTAGAGCATGAGTAAAAACAAAAGCAAAGGTGTTCGAGAACTTGCACTCGATTTAATTCTTTCCGTTGAAAAAAATCAAGCGTATAGTAATTTGTTATTAAATAAGGTTATAAATAAAAATCAATTATCAGCTGCTGATAGTCGATTATTAACTGAAATAACATATGGGACAATTCAACGTAAATTAACGTTAGATTATTTTTTACAACCTTTTGTAAAAAATAACGCTAAAATGGATGATTGGGTAAGAATATTATTAAGATTATCCGTATATCAAATGCATTATTTGGATAAAATACCGGACCATGCCATACTATTTGAAGCGGTAGAAATTGCAAAAAAAAGAGGCCATAAAGGAATTTCAAGCATGGTGAATGGTGTGCTTAGAAATATTCAACGTAAAGGGCTACCTTCATTTGAACTAATAAATAATGACGAAGAGCGAATTAGTGTAGAGACAAGTCATCCACTTTGGTTAGTGGAACGTTGGATTAAGCAATATGGCGTTCAAAAAACGAAGGAAATGTGTGAAAGTAACTTATATGCACCACATCAAACAGCGCGAATTAATGTGGCGAAAATAACTCGAGAGAAAGTAATGGAAAAGTTAGAAGAAGAAGGGTTTTCAGTGAAGGTTAGCGAAGCCATTCCAGAAGGTATCGTTTGTTTACAAGGAAATCTTGCACATTCTCAAGCTTTTAAGGATGGCTTATTGAGTATTCAAGATGAAAGCTCCATACTTGTTGCTCATGCATTAGGAGTAAACGAAAAAGATAGAATTCTTGATTGCTGTGCAGCACCAGGTGGGAAAACAACTTCAATCGCGGAAAGATTACCACAAGGAAGCGTGGTAGCGTTAGATTTACACGATCACAAAGTTAAGCTAATTGAGCAGCAGGCAAAACGATTAGGATTGGCAAATATTGCAACGAGAGCATTTGATGCGCGAAAATCTTCTGAACTATTTGAAGAACAAACATTTGATAAAATTTTAGTTGATGCACCATGTTCTGGTTTAGGAGTAATGAGAAGAAAGCCAGATGTTAAGTATACGAAAAGTGAAGCAGATATTGAAAGACTAGCAGCCATTCAAAAAGATATTTTGAATGCTACAGCTCCTTTGTTAAAAGCGGGAGGAACCTTAGTATATAGTACATGTACTGTCGACCAAGAAGAAAATGATGAGGTTGTAAAAAGCTTTTTATTAGATCATCCAGAATTTGTTAAAGATAATGAGTTTAAAAACAGACTACCTGAAAAGGTTCGTCCTTTCATCAAAGAAAACGCCCTACAGCTTTTTCCACAAGATATTGAAAGTGATGGCTTTTTCATTGCTTGTTTTAGAAAGAAGGATTAAATAATGAAACAATTAGAGAATACAGCTGAGAAAAAATTGCCCTCAATTTATTCTTTACAGCCAAATGAATTGAAGGATTGGCTCACGGATAATGGAGAGAAATCATTTCGAGCTGATCAAATATTACAATGGTTATACAAGCAAAGAGTGAAAAGCTTTGATGAAATGACGAACTTATCTAAAGGATTACGAACAAAATTAGAAGAAAACTTTACATTGACAACACTTAATACAATTATTCAGCAAACTTCGAACGATGGAACTATGAAGTTTTTGTTTGAACTACAAGACGGTTATTCAATAGAAACAGTGTTAATGAGACATGATTATGGAAACTCTGTTTGTGTTACTACACAAGTAGGTTGCCGAATCGGTTGTACTTTCTGTGCATCTACATTAGGGGGCTTAAAGCGAAATTTAGAAGCTGGTGAAATTGTTGCTCAAGTTGTAAAGGTACAACAAGCATTAGATGAAACAAACGAGAGAGTTAGTTCAATTGTTATAATGGGAATAGGAGAACCATTTGATAATTACGACCAAATGATGGCTTTTTTAAGGATTATTAATGATGAAAAAGGATTGAATATTGGAGCTCGACATATTACAGTATCAACAAGTGGAATTATTCCAAAGATTTATAAATTTGCTGATGAGAATCTTCAAATCAATTTTGCTATTTCGTTACACGCTCCAAATAATGAAATTCGTGGTAGACTAATGCCGATTAATAGAGCGTATAAACTTCCGGATCTTATGGAAGCTGTAAAGTATTATACTGAAAAGACTGGAAGAAGAATTACATTTGAATATGGTTTGTTTGGTGGAGTTAATGATCAAGTAGAGCATGCGATTGAGCTAGCGGATTTAATTAAAAAGCTTAAATGCCATGTGAATTTAATTCCAGTCAATTACGTTCCAGAGCGTGACTATGTTAGAACACCGAAGGAGCAAATTGATTTATTTGAAAAAACACTTAAAAATAAAGGAATTAATGTAACAGTTCGCAGAGAACAAGGCCATGATATTGATGCTGCATGTGGACAACTTCGTGCGAAGGAGAGAAAAGAAGAAACGAGGTGAAGATGATGAAGGCTGTTTTTAGAACAGATCGCGGCAAAGTGAGACAGCATAATGAAGATAATGGTGGAATCTTTCATAACGAAACAGGATTTCTAGCAATTGTAGCAGATGGTATGGGTGGACATCGTGCCGGTGAGGTTGCTAGCAGTATGACATTATCCTATTTTAAGGAATCTTGGAGTCAGGTAAAAGGCGATTTTACAGCAGAAAACGCCGAAAATTGGTTGCAAGAAAATATTCAAAAAGTAAATCAACTTTTATTTAAACATGCAGAATCACATCTTGAATGTAAGGGGATGGGGACTACCCTTGTCGCGGCTTTATGTACAGAGCGTTTCATAACTATTGCTAACATTGGCGATAGCCGTTGCTACATAAAGAATGAAAGTGGCTTTAAACAATTAACAGAAGATCATTCACTCGTAAATGAATTAGTACGAACAGGACAAATTAGTCGTGAGGATGCAGAACATCATCCTAGAAAGAATGTGCTGCTTAGAGCGTTGGGCACTGAGCCTAATGTGGAGATGGATATTGTCACGATAGTTTTTGAAGAAGGGGACTTTTTATTACTCTGTTCAGATGGCTTATCCAATAAGCTTAATTCTGAAGAAATGTTAAAAATTATAGAAGAAGATGAAACTCTAGAACAAAAAGCGGATCATTTTATAAATATAGCAAATAATCATGGTGGAGAAGATAATATTACCCTCGTACTCTTACAATACAGTTTTGAAAGCGAAGGTAGGTGACAACCATGTTAATAGGAAAACGTATAAATGGTCGATATAAGATTGTGGAGATGATTGGTGGAGGAGGTATGGCAAACGTCTATCTAGCTCAAGATATGATTCTTGAAAGGGAAGTGGCCATAAAAATCCTCCGTATGGATTTTTCAAATGATGAAGAATTTATTAAAAGATTTAATCGTGAGGCACAATCTGCTACTAGCCTAGCTCATCCGAATATTGTAAGTATATATGATGTTGGTGAAGATCAAGATATATACTATATTGTTATGGAATATGTGAAGGGATATACACTAAAGCAATATATTCAATACCACCAACATATACCAATAGAAACGACGCTCCATATTATGGAGCAAATCACTTTAGCCATTGCTCATGCCCATCAACATGGTATTATTCATCGAGATATTAAACCTCAAAATATATTAATTGATGAAATTGAAAATGTGAAAATTACTGATTTTGGTATAGCAACAGCTTTAAGTGCAACTAGTATTACTCAAACGAATGCCGTCCTTGGATCGGTTCATTACCTATCACCTGAGCAAGCAAGGGGTGGTATGGTAAATAAAAAATCTGATATTTATTCTTTGGGAATTGTTATGTTTGAGTTGTTAACGGGTAGATTACCTTTTTCTGGTGAATCGGCTATTTCTATTGCATTAAAGCACTTACAATCAACAACACCTTCTCCAAGAAGATGGAATCCATCTATACCTCAAAGTGTAGAGAATATTGTATTAAAAGCAACAGCAAAAGACCCGTTTCATCGATATGATAATGTGGAAGAAATGAAGGCAGACATAACTACCGCTCTTTCTCCTGACCGAAAAGGAGAAAAGCCTTTCGTTGTACCAGAAGATATGGATGCGACCAAGGCAATTCCAGTTATAACACAGGATACCTATACTCCTGAACAGGAAGACACGATTGTATTGAATGATCAAACTCAAGCTTACAGTGATTCATATGATGAAGAACCACCAAAGAAACAAAAAGTAAAAAAGAATAAAGCTCAGAAGGGTATTACAAAAACCAAGACGAAAACCAAAAAGGAAAAAAATAATCAAAAGAAACCTAAAAGCAAATTTAAAAAAATAGTTATTGCTTTATTATTTTTAGTTGCTATACTTGCCGTTCTAATTATTGCTGTTCTTCCAAAGCTAATGGAACCATCAGACATATCCGTTCCTAATGTCGAGGGGAAAGAATTAAATGATGCTATAGCTTTGCTAGATGAAAAAGGATTTGAAATCGGTAAAACAACTGAATTGCCAAATGAAGAAATAGAAAAAGGTAAAGTAATAGGAACGGACCCAGAAGCTGGTAAGAAAGTAAGCGAAGGTTCAAAAGTTGATATCTTAATAAGCAGTGGGAAAAAGGAAATTGAAATAGACGATTACAGAGAACGTAGTTATGAAAGTTTGAAAGGTGTATTTGACAATATTGGCTTTAAATCTATTGATATATCCTACGAATATAATGATCAAATTGAGGAAGGGCTTATTATTAATCAAGATCCACAGCCTAGTAGTAGTATCGTTCCATCTGATACAGTGTTGCATCTTACTATAAGTAAGGGGCAAAATTTAATTACTTTAAAGGATTTACGAGGATATAGTAAAACAGCTCTTGAGGATTATATTCAAGAATCTGGATTAATCGTAAAATATTCAAGGGAATCTTTTTCTGATACTATTCCGGAAGGCTCTGTAGTGCAGCAGTCACCAAATCCAGGATCTAAACTAAAAAAAGGTAGTAAAGTGTATGTTGTTATATCGAAAGGGAAGGAAGAGTTACCTCCTAAAACAGTTTCTAAAGAGATAACCATACCTTATGAACCTGTAAACCCTGGCGATGAACAAGAGGTAATTATCTATATTCAAGATATGAAGCATGATATGACCGATCCAGCCGATAAATTTACGATTACGGCTACAACGAAAAAAACGTTAACATTCCAAATTGCTCCCAATCAAAAAGCAGGATTTAAAGTATTTAGAGATAACAAAGTCATTATGGATGAATCAATTCCATATCCATAATCACTACGATTGGAGGCTTCCTAGAAATTAGGAAGCTTTCAATTATTGTTGTTCTCTACTTGTAGGCAGTTGGACACAGATGTATTTTAGGAGGATGCTATGCCTGAAGGTAAAATAATAAAAGCACTAAGTGGATTTTACTATGTTATGGATGGAGAAAAGACAATCCAATGTAGAGGTAGGGGGGTTTTTCGTAAAAGAAAAATCACACCGCTTGTTGGGGATTCAGTCGTTTATCAATATGAAAAGGAACATGAAGGGTATATATTAGAAATTAAAGAACGAAGGAACGAGCTTGTAAGACCACCTATCAGTAATGTCGATCAAGCTATATTAGTTTTTTCTGCTGTAGAACCAGCTTTTAGTACAGTATTGTTAGACCGCTTTTTAGTTCTTATTGAAGCCAATCATATTGATGCTATAATTGTTATTAGTAAAGTAGATTTATTAGCAGATGAAGAAAAGGAAAGAATCCTTCAATACCAAAAAGAATATCAAAAAATGGGATACACAGTTATTACTACATCCTCAATCACAGCACAAGGAATGGAGTCCTTACGTCCATTTCTTAAAGGAAAGGTTAGTGTTTTTGCAGGGCAGTCAGGTGTAGGTAAATCGTCTTTATTAAATACCTTAAATCCCGATTTAGCATTAAAAACGGATGATATTTCTACGCATTTAGGTAGAGGTAAGCATACTACAAGACATGTAGAATTAATAGCAATTGAAGAGGGATTGGTAGCAGATACACCTGGATTTTCTTCTTTAGAATTCACAATTGAAGAACATGAGTTATCAGATTGCTTTCCTGAAATTAGAGAAAAGAGCCATGAATGTAAATTCAGAGGATGCCTTCATGATCAAGAGCCAAAATGCGCTGTCAAAATGGCTGTTGAAGAGGGTGAAATTGAAAAATATCGCTATGATCATTATTTAGAGTTTTTATTAGAAATAAAAGATAGAAAGCCGAGGTACTAATATGGTAAAAATAGCCCCTTCGATTTTATCAGCAGATTTTGCTAGACTGGGAGAAGAAATTAAAGATGTAGAATTGGGTGGCGCTGATTACATCCATGTAGATGTGATGGACGGTCATTTTGTTCCCAATATTACTATTGGACCATTAATTGTTGATGCAATTCGACCTGTTACGAAGCTTCCATTAGATGTACATTTAATGATTGAGAACCCAGATACATATATTGAAGCATTTGCAAATGCAGGAGCCGATTATATTACAGTGCATGTTGAAGCATGTAAACATTTGCATCGTACTATTTCATTAATTAAATCTTTTGGTGTTAAAGCTGGAGTAGTTTTAAATCCAGCGACTCCTGTTAATACAATTCAACATGTCATTAAGGATGTTGATATGGTCCTACTTATGAGTGTAAATCCAGGTTTTGGTGGACAATCCTTTATTCCAGAAGTACTGCCTAAAATACGAAGTGTTAAAGAGATGGCAGAACAATATAATCCTACCCTTGAAATCGAAATTGATGGAGGAGTTAATGAAGAAACTGCAAAACTTTGTATTGAAGCAGGAGCTAATGTATTAGTAGCTGGTTCGGCTATATATAATAAAGCTGATCGTCAAAAAGCGATAGAAGCCATTAGAGGTAATTAATTTCTATTGATACGTAAAAAGGGGCTGTCTGCAAAGTGATTCTTATCACTTTGCGGAGGCCCCTATGCTTTATGCTATTTTTATGGCTCTGCTTTGTACAAGTTTATGAAAAAAGCTATTACGGACTTTTGTACTGTGCATCGCTTTGATAAGGAAGAGTATGAAAATCAAATAAAATATCTGAGGGTGTCTTCAAATTTTTTCTTTTAAGGCACCCTCTTTTTTAAAAGTGCAGTTTTTGTTAAAGAATACTAATATGATTTACAACGTAGTTAGGTAAATGATCTATATAATACAAATAGTAATAACATCCTAACTGAATAGGTAATGAGGGGGAAGGTTCATCGTTCATATAGTGACAGTGATATTAATTAATAAAATATATCAACGTTATTTTAATAGGTAAAATATTAAGAAGACCGGTGTTCAAAATTTCCTTATAGAAAGAGGGTTTTATTTTGAAAGATATTTATATTATGGCTGGAGGTCCTATAGAATTGATTCCAGATTCCCTTCCTAATACTGAAGGTGCTTTTTGGATTGGAGTTGATCGTGGTATAAGTACCTTACTAGCAAGAGATATCCACCCAAGCATTGTATTTGGTGATTTTGATTCTGTAGCTAAAGATGATCTACATAAAATAAAAAAAGAAAATATTGAAATTTATACATATCCCCCTGAAAAAGATGATACGGATCTTGGTTTAGCTGTAGAATGGGCTCTGGAACAAAAGCCTGATCATATACATATATATGGAAGTACCGGTGGGAGATTTGATCATATGATGGGTGCTATTCAATTATTATTAGCTAATCGAACATTAAGCGGAAAATCAAAAGTGACTATTTACGATCGTAGTAATGTCATTTATGCAGTTCTTCCAGGTAATTATTCGATATTACAGGATGATAAGTATACCTATACTTCCTTTTTCCCGATTTCTTCAGAAGTGAAAGGTATTACCTTGTTAGGATTTAAATATCCTTTAAATAAAAAAGATATTTTGCTGGGGTCTACACTATGTGTTAGTAATGAACTAATTTCAAATATTGGTACTTTTTCATTTGATTATGGCATATTATTAGTCGTAAGAAGCAGTGATCATCGTGCTTTTTAATGGAGACAAATATTATATTTGAACTTATAAAATTAAGTGCATTGTTTTAATGAGGAGGGAAACAATGAAATTTTATACAATTAAATTGCCGAGGCTATTAGGTGGAATTGTAAGGGCTATGCTAGGTGCTTTTAGAAAAGGATAATTAAGTAGGGTGTCTTCAAAATCTATTTTGCTAGGCACCCTCTTTATTTAAGAATTTTTTCTATGGTGAGCAGAGGCGAGATGAGAGCCCACAGGTAACTATTTGGCGGGGATACTTACCGTCCAATTCTGCGGAAATAGAGCATCATGAAGTGGCGTTCAAGGTAACCTATATTCATTACTTGTTCATAGGCAACAAATAGTCTAATTTTTGTTCGAAAATATATCGAATAATATGAGAATTCCCTTTTCACAATTTAGTAATGAACGGAAAGAATCAAAGGATGAAAATAGAGGAGGCGCCTAAATATTTTATAATATTTAGGCGCTTCCTCTATGTATAATAATAATTATCAATAGTTATACTTGTTAAAGAATAACAAAGGCATCCGTTTAATAGGATGCCCATTCATTATACGCGTTCAACTTTACCAGATTTTAATGCTCTAGCAGAAACATATACGCGTTTTGGTTTTCCATCAACTAAGATACGAACCTTTTGAAGATTAGCACCCCAAGTACGTTTGTTAGCGTTCATTGCGTGAGAGCGAGTGTTACCTGAAGTTGTTTTTCTTCCAGTGATTACACATTTGCGTGCCATATATAAATTCCCTCCTAACTACAGCGAGCTTAAGTATCAATTGTTCTTAAGTCATAATCAAATACTTAAATAATGTATCATACATAAAATTGAAATGCAATAGTTCAAGCTACATGCTTTCAAGAAAAAAACCTTGACATATTAATAATAATGTTGCTTTATAATAAAACAGAGAAAAACTTTTAATAATTTTATTGTTGTAGTAAAATGTTTGTAGTCAAACTGTATTTTCCAAAGGGGGAATAACGAATGTCCATTGAATTGAAAACAAATTTCGGACAAATTGATATATCTAATGATGTCATCGCTACAATTGCTGGTGGAGCTGCAGTAGATTGTTACGGTATAGTAGGTATGGCAAGTAAAAAGCAATTTAAAGACGGAATTGCAGAGATTTTAAGAAAAGAAAACTTCACTAAGGGTGTAATTGTGCGCCAAGAAGAAGAATCAGAAGCTGTACATATCGATATGTACATTATTGTGAGCTACGGTACGAAAATTTCAGAAGTTGCTCATAATGTTCAGTCTAAAGTGAAATATACCCTGGACAAAACGGTTGGCTTAGCAGTAGATTCCGTCAATATTTTTGTACAGGGAGTTCGAGTGACGAACCCTTAGTAAGGAGGAAACATTTGTGTCAATTACAAGTATAGATGGAAAGCGTTTTGCAGAGATGATCATATTAGGTGCTAATCAATTATCTGCTAATGCCAAATTAGTCGATGCACTTAACGTCTTTCCTGTGCCAGATGGAGACACTGGAACAAACATGAATTTATCTATGACTTCAGGTGCTAAGGAAGTTGAAGGTCATATCCAAGAGCATATTGGGAAAGTTGGATCAGCGCTTTCAAAAGGTTTGCTTATGGGTGCTCGAGGGAATTCAGGAGTTATTCTTTCGCAATTGTTTAGAGGTTTTGCAAAAAAAATCGAAGCAAAAGCTGAAATTAACAGTACTGAATTTGCAGCAGCATTTGCTGCAGGAGTAGAAACAGCTTATAAAGCAGTTATGAAGCCTGTAGAAGGTACGATTTTAACTGTTGCTAAGGATGCAGCAAGAGCTGCAGTAGAATCAGCAACGAAAAATGAAGACATTGTGGCAGTTATGGAAGATATCGTTAAAGAAGCAAATGCTTCCTTAAAGCGCACACCAGACTTACTTCCTGTATTAAAAGAGGTGGGTGTAGTTGATAGTGGTGGACAAGGTTTAGTATTTGTATACGAGGGCTTTTTAGCACAACTAAAAGGTGAAAAAGTAAATCTTGCAGCATCTGCACAGCCTTCTATGGAATCTCTAGTAAGTGCTGAGCACCATATGAATGTTCAAGGCCATATGAGCAATGAAGAAATTGTTTATGGTTATTGTACGGAATTTATGGTTCGCTTTGAAAAGGATAAAAAAACTTTTAATGAAGAAGATTTCCGCAATGATTTAAGTGGATATGGAGATTCATTATTAGTCATTTCAGATGATGAAATCGTTAAAGTTCACATTCACTCTGAACAACCAGGTGAGTGTATAAGTTATGGTCAGAAATATGGTAGCTTAATTAAAGTTAAAGTAGACAATATGAGAGAGCAATACTCTAGTGTTTATGGAAATGAGCCTGCAGAACAACAAGCACCTGTATTGACTAAGAAAAAAGAAGAATATGGTATTGTCACTGTTGCTATGGGTTCTGGTATTTCTGATCTATTTAAAAGTATCGGAGCAAAAGCGGTAATAGAAGGTGGCCAAACAATGAATCCAAGTACGGAAGATATTGTTAAGGCTATTAAGGAAGTTAACGCAAAAAATGTTATTATTTTACCTAATAACAAAAATATCATAATGGCTGCTCAGCAATCTGTTGATCTTGTAGATGAAAATGTTATTGTCATTCCATCAAAAACAGTTCCACAAGGAATGTCTGCATTGTTAGCATTTAATCCATCATTAGACGCTGAAGCAAATGAGAAAAATATGACTGAATCACTTTCTCAAGTGAAAACAGGTCAAATTACATTTGCAGTACGTGATACAAGTATTGATGGCCTTGAAATTGAAAATGGCGATTTTATGGGTATTGTTGAAGGGAAAATTAAAAACAAAAACAAAGATAAACTATTGGCTGCTAAGGAATTGCTTGGTAACATGATAGATGAAGATACTGAAATTCTAACAATCATTTATGGTGAAGATGTAACAGAAGAAGAAGTTAATCAACTTGTATCTTTTGTAGAAGAAAATTATGAAGATGTTGAAGTTGAAATCCATGATGGAAAACAACCACTGTACTCTTTTATTTTTTCTGCTGAATAAGTTATAAGTAATTTCATAATTAGATAAGAACGATTCAAAGTATTAGACAAGATAATATTTGATAGCAGTAATACTGTTTGCTAACATTTAATATTTTTAATTTGCTGCTGATCTTCCAAAACAGGAATAGAAGACATTTTCTTCTATTCCTGTTTTGTGTCTATCTAATATAATTGAGGGTTTTCCTTCTGTATGAGAAAGAGGATACCATGTTTGTAGTAAATAAGTAATTATCAAACACTATCTAGCTTTCGAAATTAGTAATCGATATGTTTAAACGTTCATTGAGTAATCTCTACTAATGTAGATTATGCCAGGAGCAGATGCTTATAGCTTTACGCGCATAAAAGACATTCCTATAGAATGAGGGGGATTATCATCTTTTTTTGTTTGCAATGTGCTTGAGTTTTTCTTTACACAATGGATGAGTTTTGGGAATAAATATAATATAATTGGGAATGTTGAATAGTTAAAAATAAAAGCTGTTTTATAAAAGATTGTTGATAATAAATAAGTCTGGTGAATATACAAAGGATAAAAATGAGCATCCTGGAGTAGAATTCAACTCCACCTATAATCACTACTTGTTCATAAGCAACAAAGCATGCGAAAACAACCAAAATAATTAATTACAGTGAGGGTAAAATATGAAATATAAAAGTGTATTTGATATTATTGGTCCAATTATGATTGGTCCCTCAAGTTCACATACAGCTGGTGCAGCAAGAATCGGTAAGGTTGCTCGAAGTTTATTTCGAAGACAACCTACATGGGTAAATATCTCATTATACGGATCTTTTGCCAACACATATAAAGGACATGGAACAGATGTAGCTTTAATCGGGGGGATTTTAGATTTCGATACGTTTGATGAGAGGATTATTGAAAGTATCTCAATAGCTGAGAGTCAAGGTATGAAGATTTCATTTACTGAAGAAGAAGCACTGACAGATCACCCGAATACAGTTCGAATTACAATGGGAGATGATGATGGTGAAATTGAATTAGTTGGTATTTCAATTGGCGGTGGGAAAATTGAAATTATTGAGCTAAATGGATTTTTATTGAGACTTTCTGGACATCACCCTGCTATTTTAGTAGCCCATAATGATAAATTCGGTACTATTGCAAGTGTTTCAAATGTATTGGCTGCTCATGAAATAAATATAGGTCACATGGAAGTTTCACGTAAGGATGTTGGGCAAAAAGCCTTGATGACGATTGAAGTGGATCAAAATATTGATGATAGTATTTTATCGGAATTAGAAAAGCTGCCTAATATACTAGCAGTAACAAAAATTGTTGACTAATGATTGAATGGTAAGGTGGGATGGTCATTGTTTAAAAACGTAGCAGAATTAGTCAGATTGGCTGAAAGCCAAAATAAAAAAATATCAGAAATTATGATTGAACAAGAAATAGAGGTCACAGGGCGTACTAGGGAAGAGATAATTGCCATGATGGAAAAAAACCTAGATGTTATGGAAAAAGCAATTGAAAGAGGATTGGCTGGTGTACATTCACATTCAGGTTTAACGGGTGTCGATGCTGTACTTTTACAAAATTATATCCAATCTGGTAAAAGTTTATCTGGGTCTTTATTGCTGGATGCTGTTAGCAAAGCGGTGGCAACTAATGAAGTAAATGCAGCCATGGGAACAATTTGTGCAACACCAACTGCTGGATCTGCTGGTGTTGTACCTGGTACTTTATTTGCTTTGATCCCCAAACTGAATCCCACTAGAGAACAGAAGATAGCCTTTTTGTTTACAGCAGGAGCATTTGGTTTTGTAGTAGCTAATAACGCTTCTATATCAGGAGCAGCAGGTGGTTGCCAAGCTGAAGTAGGTTCAGCTTCCGGAATGGCAGCAGCTGCAATCGTTGAAATGGCAGGTGGTACTCCTTCTCAGTGTGCAGAAGCTATGGCTATTACATTGAAAAATATGCTTGGATTAGTATGTGACCCTGTTGCTGGTCTTGTAGAAGTACCTTGTGTAAAAAGAAATGCAATGGGGGCTGCGAATTCAGTTGTAGCTGCCGATATGGCTTTAGCTGGTGTAACAAGTCGGATACCGTGTGATGAAGTAATAGATGCTATGTTTAGAATTGGTCAGACGATGCCTTCTGCTTTACGAGAAACAGCACAAGGAGGTTTAGCGGCTACGCCAACAGGTAGAGAACTCGAAGCGAAAATTTTTGGTAAGTCGCTCAATGTGAAAAAATGACGAATTTATCTAATGTGGTATCTGAAATAAAAGGTATCGGCTCTGAAACAACTTTGGCTTTAAGTGAGATGGGTATTGAAACTATATCTGATTTATTGGAATATGTTCCATATCGTTACGAAGATTATCGTCTTAAAGATTTAGAAGAAGTAAATCATGATGAACGTATTACGGTGGAGGGTGTTGTTCATAGTCCTCCATCTGTCATGTTTTACGGAAAGAAAAAAACAAAGCTTACATTTAAATTACTTGTTAATCGTTATCTTATTACAGTTGTGTTTTTTAACCAGCACTATTTGAAAAATAAATTTGAGCTACAGCAATCCGTAACAATAAGCGGTAAGTGGGACCGCAATCGACAAACGATTACGGCTAACTCGTATCAAGTAGGTTTGAATAAGCAGCAACATGATTTTGAGCCAGTATATTCTGTAAAAGGAAGTGTGACTGTAAAAGGCTTACGGAAATTTATTAGCCTTGCTTTTTCTCAATACGAAAATGAAATACAAGAAACACTTCCATTCTTTTTACTTCAAAAATATAAACTACTTGGAAAAAAAGAGGCATTAAAAGCTATGCATTTTCCATCTGGTGCTGAAGATCTTAAGCAAGCTAGAAGGAGAATGGCATATGAAGAACTATTACTCTTTCAATTAAAAATGCAAGCATTAAGACGAGTTCAACGACAAGGTTCAGTCGGAATTACTCATAAATATGATTCTAATCAAATTCAGTTGTTTATTGAACAATTGCCTTTCCCATTAACCAATGCTCAAAAAAGAGTTATACATGAAATTTTTACTGATATGCAATCACCATATCGAATGAATCGTTTATTACAAGGTGATGTAGGATCAGGAAAGACAGTTGTAGCTACTATTGCTTTATTAGCAAGTGTGTATTCTGGTTATCAAGGTGCATTAATGGTTCCTACTGAGATATTAGCTGAGCAACATGCTGAATCTATCCAATCTTTATTGAAACATACTGGTGTTAAAGTGGCCTTATTTACTAGTTCTGTAAAAGGGAAAAAACGTAGAGAACTCTTGGAAGCCCTAAAAGTAGGAGAAATCGATATCTTAATAGGTACTCACGCCCTTATAGGAGATGAAGTGTTTTTTAAAAAGCTCGGTCTAGTAATAACTGATGAACAGCACAGATTTGGGGTTCAACAGAGAAGAATACTTCGCGAGAAGGGGGAGAATCCAGATGTCTTATTTATGACAGCTACCCCTATTCCTCGAACGCTTGCTATTACGGTATTTGGTGAAATGGATGTATCCATTATTGATGAAATGCCTGCAGGTAGAAAACAAATAGAAACATATTGGGCTAAGCATAACATGCTAGAACGAGCACTGGGTTTTATGGAAAAGGAACTTCAAAAAGGAAGACAAGCATACGTCATATGTCCTCTTATAGAGGAATCTGAAAAGCTTGATCTTCAAAATGCTATCGAGGTTCATAGCATGCTTATTCATTATTTTGGTACAAGATATCAAGTTGGATTAATGCATGGTAAACTTTCTTCAACCGATAAAGACGAAGTGATGAAATCATTTAGTGAGAATCAAATACAAGTGTTAGTATCAACAACCGTTGTTGAAGTTGGAGTAAATGTTCCGAATGCAACCTTTATGCTCATTTACGACGCAGAAAGATTTGGATTGTCCCAGTTGCATCAATTAAGAGGACGAGTTGGAAGGGGTAGTGAACAATCCTATTGTGTTTTGGTTAGTGATGCGAAATCCGAAAATGGCAAGGAACGTATGAGAATCATGACTGAAACAAATGATGGCTTTGTTTTATCCGAAAAAGATTTAGAATTAAGAGGTCCAGGAGATTTCTTTGGTAAAAAGCAAAGTGGATTACCAGAATTCAAAGTGGCAGATCTTGTACACGACTATCGGATTCTTGAAGTGGCTAGAGACGATGCTGCTAAATTAGTTAATTCCACTGAATTTTGGAAGTCGGATGAATTCGCTCTCTTAAGAGCTTATTTAGAGACTTCAGGCTTATTTGATAATGAAAAACTAGATTAAAAAGATAATGTCAAAATAATTAAATAGATTGTAAGCTTTACATATTGTCTTGCAATCTTTTTTTAATATATATATACTACTATTAGTACCTAGTCATAATACTGCGGATGGTGACAAAAAATGAGACGGAATAAAAAAGAGCGCCAATTCATGTTAAAAGAGACTATTGATAATAATCCGTTTATTACTGATGAAGATTTAGCGGAAAAATTTTCAGTTAGCGTCCAAACGATTCGTTTAGATCGTTTAGAATTATCAATCCCAGAATTACGTGAAAGAATAAAACATGTGGCGGAAAAAAATCATAGAGATGAAATTAAATCATTGCCTATTGAAGAGGTAATTGGAGATATTATAGATATACAGCTAGATCAAAGTGCAATTTCTATATTCGATGTAAAAAAAGAACATGTATTTACTCGAAATGGTATCGCACGTGGACATCATTTATTTGCGCAAGCTAATTCTTTAGCTGTCGCGCTTATGAATGACCCATTTACACTTACTGCTAAAGCTAATATTACATTCACTCGTCCAGTTAAAGAAAACGAGCGAATTATTGCTAAAGCAAGTGTTGTAAATAATGAAAATGATCCGACTAGATCAACAGTAAAAGTAAGAAGCTATGTAGGACAAGAATTAGTTTTTAAAGGCTCTTTCGATATGTTTAGATCAAATGCGAAAGAATAGCTACTTGGATCGGACAAAACAACTGATTGTTTATATGTAGAAACAACTATACTTTACAGCGTGATTGTTATGTGTCTTTCGTATAACAGATCAAGCGACTTAGACAATACTTCTAGGATTAGCAAGGACTAGGTGGTATTGACCAAGGATTAAATATGTACATGCATATCTTGTGAAAAGGATGGAAACAACGATGAAAATAGCTATTGATGCAATGGGTGGCGACCATGCACCGAAAGAAGCGGTACTTGGAGCCGTTCGTGCAATTGAAGAATATTCTGATTTAGAAATTGTGTTGGTTGGTGACGAAGCAAAAATCAAGGAGTATTTAACTCCCAACGAACGAATTCAAATATTACATACAGAAGAACAAATTTTGGCTACTGATGAGCCGGTAAGAGCAGTAAGAAGAAAAAAACAAGCTTCTATGGTGTTAGCGGCACAACAAGTAGCGGATGGTTTAGCTGATGCTTGTATATCAGCAGGAAATACGGGGGCGCTAATGGCTGCTGGATTATTTGTAGTTGGAAGAATTAAAGGAATTGAAAGACCTGCTTTATCACCAACTTTACCAACATTAAATGGTGATGGATTCGTGCTATTGGACGTGGGTGCCAATTCAGAAGCCAGACCAGAGCATTTAGTTCAATTTGCCATAATGGGTTCTGTTTACGCGGAAAAAGTTAGAGGAATTACTAAGCCACGTGTGGGTCTTTTAAATATTGGTACTGAAGATAAAAAAGGTAATGAGTTGACTAAGGCTGCTTTTGAATTACTGCAAAATGCTCCTATACATTTTGTTGGGAATGTAGAGAGTCGTGATTTAATGAACGGAGTAGCTGATGTTGTTGTAACAGATGGTTTTACAGGAAATATGGTCTTGAAATCAATAGAGGGTACAGCTTTAAATATGTTTAAAATGATTAAAGATGCCATGATGAGTAATTTAAAAAGCAAACTTGCAGCAGCTGTATTAAAACCAGAATTAATGAAGATTAAACAAAAGATGGATTACTCTGAATATGGTGGAGCTGGTTTGTTTGGATTAAAGGCCCCTGTAATCAAAGCGCATGGTTCATCTGATAGCAATGCTTTCTTTAATGCTATAAGACAAACAAAAACAATGGTTCAACATGAAGTTGCTCCTACGATTCAAAAGTATATTGATGAAATGCAGTAAAGGATGTATTAGTAAGGAAGTTATTCCTTTTTGATGGCTTTAACGAAGCGAAATTCCTAAAAAACTAATATAATCAATGTGTTTTTTTATGGTGGTAGCAATAGTTGAATGTTTATAAATTGCAATTAAAAGCTTGAGGGAGAGAGAATTATGGCAAAAATCGCTTTTGTTTTTCCAGGTCAAGGTTCACAAACTGTAGGCATGGGTATGGAACTTTATCAACAATTTACGAGTGTGAAGGAATATTTTGATTTAGCGGATGAAACATTGAAATTTCCTCTAAGTGAAGTCATCTTTCAGGGACCAAAAGAAACATTGACTTTAACTACAAATGCACAGCCTGCATTATTGACAACAAGTATTGCCATTCTATCTCGATTGAAAGAGCATAATATTGAAGCTGATTTTGTAGCAGGTCATAGTTTAGGAGAGTATAGTGCCTTAGTAGCAGCTGGTGTCATAACTTTTGAAGATGCTGTAGCTGCTGTACGAAAACGAGGCGAATATATGGAAGAAGCAGTGCCGAATGGTTTAGGAGCTATGGCAGCCTGCTTGGGAGCAGACCGTACGAAACTAGAGGAATTGACTGCTAACATTACTAATGAAGGTACACCGGTGCAACTGGCTAATATTAATTGTCCAGGGCAAATTGTTATTTCAGGCTCAGCAGCTGGCGTACAAAAAGCGATAGAGCGAATAAAAGAAATAGGAGCGAAAAGAGCGATTCCGTTAGACGTTAGTGGACCGTTTCACTCAAGTTTAATGCAACCAGCTTCTTCTAAATTACAAGCAACATTTGAACAAATGAAATGGGAAGAAGCATTCATACCTGTTATTTCTAATGTAACTGCTCAGCCTATGGTTTCTCGTGAGGAAATTAAGGAGAAATTGATTGAACAATTATATTCTCCAGTGCTATGGCAAGATTGTGTAGAAACTATGATTGAACAGGGCGTAGATACTTTTATTGAAATTGGTCCAGGGAAAGTATTATCTGGATTAATCAAGAAAATTAATCGTAATGTACGTATACTTTCAGTGTCCAATGAAGAAGAAGTACAGGCAGTGCTAGCTGCCCTAAAGGAGGAACCTTTGGTATGAAATTAAAAGATCAGGTAGCAATTGTTACAGGAGCTTCAAGAGGGATTGGTAGAGAAATAGCTCTTGAGTTAGCTAGGGAAGGTGCTTCAGTAGTAGTAAACTATGCAGGAAGTGAAGCAAAAGCGAAAGAGGTAGTTGCTGAAATTCAAGCATTAGGTAGTTCAGCGATAGCTATCCGTTGTAATGTGGCAGATAGTGATGATGTTGCTTCTATGGTTAAAACAACTATAGAAGAATTTGGAAAAGTTGATATTCTAGTTAATAATGCAGGTGTTACTCGTGATAATTTATTAATGCGTATGAAAGAAGAAGAATGGGATACGGTTCTTAATACAAACTTAAAAGGTGTTTTTCTGTGCACAAAGAGTGTTACAAGACCTATGATGAAGCAACGTAAAGGCCGAATTATCAATGTTGCTAGTGTGGTTGGTATTAGTGGGAATGCTGGCCAAGCAAATTATGTTGCTGCTAAAGCTGGTGTAATTGGTTTAACAAAAACAACTGCAAAAGAACTTGCACCTCGTGGAATTACTGTAAATGCTGTTGCACCTGGCTTTATTTCAACGGATATGACAGATCAATTACCTGAAGATGTGAAAAATACGATGCTTCAACAAATACCATTAGCACGTTTTGGTGAGCCAGAAGATATTGCTAAAGTAGTGGCTTTTCTAGCATCAAATGATAGTTCGTATATGACTGGTCAGACACTTACAATTGATGGTGGAATGGTAATGTAAAACGTTACTTCTAATACAGACTCTTATTTTACAATATCAATTAGAAGTTTCACTTTATTCTCTATAGAAAATGCAATATAATGACTTGAAGGGAGGTGATATTTGTGGCAGATGTTTTAGAACGCATTACAAAAATCGTCGTTGACCGTTTAGAAGTTGAAGAATCAGAAGTTAAGCTAGAAGCTTCTTTTAAAGAAGATTTAGGTGCTGACTCTCTTGATGTAGTTGAGCTTGTTATGGAGCTTGAAGATGAATTCGGAATGGAAATCTCTGACGAAGATGCAGAAAAAATTTCAACGGTAGGAGATGCCGTTAATTACATAGAGAGCAATATGTAATTTATTCAATTTTAATGATAAGGCCTACTCTTAAAAGAAGATAACAATTACTTTGAAAGATTTCAATCATTTTTAGTATTTGCTACTTCTTTTAAAGAGTTGGCTTTTTCTTGTATTATCAGTAGGAATGGAAACTGTAATCTACTTTACGTACATGATAATATAGTGAAATAAGACTTTGTTATATGTTCATGTGAAATTTAACTAGGAATAATTTAGGCGGAAATCAGAAATCCGTGAAAATCCTCTGTGAAAGAAACAAGAAAGTCAAGACATCAGAGTGTGGACTGAGCGAGGAAGTTTAGTACTCGCATAGCAAGAAGCGAACGGATCGAAGCCATTATCAACAATGAAATATAACACAGTCATAAATAAATACGGACCGGAAACGGTCTTTATTCATTAACGTGCTTAAGTTTTCGTGTGTAATGGGGTTTTTCATCTTTCTTCTATGTTGTGTCTCATGTAAACTTGTGCATATAGAATGTTATTTAAAAAACTTGTTTTCTTTTTTTACTATCATTTTATATACTAATTATTGTTGGGTATTACTTTATAATGTATTAAATCAATGTAACCTTGTTTGAGAGTGAGTGGATGCTCGTTTTATGCTTGCTCCCTAAGATGTTAGGTTTATGGTTCGGAGGATATTATGCGGAAGAACGGAAAAGAGAAAAAATCTCCAAATACGAATAAGAAATTTGAACAATTTCAAGATGAAATAGGCTTTCGATTTGATAATGAAAGACTATTAAAGCAAGCTTTTACTCATTCATCCTATGTGAATGAGCATCGTCGTAAGCCATATGAAGACAATGAAAGGCTTGAATTTTTGGGAGATGCTGTTTTAGAACTGACAGTATCACAATACCTTTATAAAAAATATCCATTAATGAGTGAAGGGGAACTGACAAAGCTACGTGCAGCAATTGTATGTGAACCATCACTTGTTACTTTTGCTAATGCATTATCATTTGGCAAACTTGTTTTACTCGGTAAAGGGGAAGAACTTACTGGTGGAAGAGAACGTCCTGCTTTATTAGCTGATGTCTTTGAATCGTTTGTAGGTGCACTTTTCTTAGATCAAGGAATGGATGCTGTATTTGAATTTTTAAAGGTAACAGTTTTCCCAAAAATAGATGAAGGTGCTTTTTCTCATGTGATGGATTACAAAAGTCAATTACAAGAGCTTGTACAGCGAGATGCAGCTGGTACGATAGAATATAAAATACACCAAGAAAAAGGCCCAGCGCACAATAAAGAATTTGTGTCGAATGTCTCTTTGAATGGAGATATTAAAGGTACAGGTGTAGGACGCTCTAAAAAAGAAGCGGAACAAAAGGCTGCGCAAGAAGCATTAATGAACTTAAGGAAAATAGAAAAGAAATAATAGTAGTTGTTGAAAGGGGAAATTTGTTTGTTCCTCAAACGTTTAGATGTAATTGGATTTAAATCGTTTGCAGAGAGAATTTCCATCGATTTCGTAAATGGTGTTACAGCAGTAGTTGGCCCTAATGGTAGTGGGAAAAGTAACGTAACTGACGCCATCCGCTGGGTTCTTGGTGAACAGTCAGCAAAATCTTTACGCGGATCTAAGATGGAAGATATTATTTTTGCAGGAAGTGACTCTCGGAAGTCACTAAATTTCGCTGAAGTAACTTTAACTTTGGATAACGAAGATAGCTTTCTTCCAATCGATTTTCATGAGGTAAGTGTAACAAGAAGAGTATCTCGATCGGGTGAAAGTGATTTTTATATTAATAAACAAGCATGTCGATTAAAAGATATTATTGACCTATTTATGGACTCGGGTTTAGGTCGAGAAGCTTTCTCTATTATAAGCCAAGGTAAAGTAGAAGAAATTTTGAGCAGTAAAGCTGAAGAAAGAAGAATAATTTTTGAAGAAGCTGCCGGTGTTTTAAAATATAAAAACCGTAAAAAGAAAGCGGAACAAAAGCTAACTGAAACACGTGAAAACTTAAACCGTGTGCAAGATATTTTGTATGAGCTTGAAGGACAAGTTGAACCGTTGAAAATACAGGCTTCCATAGCCAAGGATTATCTTGAGAAAAAAGAAGAACTTCAGCAATATGAAGTTGCTTTAACTGTTTTCGAAATTGAAACGCTACATGAGAAGTGGCAATCACTTTCTGAACAGCATCGTATTCATAAAGATAAAGAAATTACCCTAAGTTCAGAATTGCAGCAAAAGGAAGCTGAGATTGCGAAGTTAAGGGATCAAATGACGGCTCTAGATGAATCCGTGAGTGATTTGCAAGATGTATTACTTGTGACTACTGAGGAATTAGAAAAATTAGAAGGTAGAAAAAATGTTCTTCAAGAAAGAAAGAAAAACGCTACACAAAGTAAACAGCAATTAGAACAAATTATTCAAGATGCGAAAGAGCAATTAGAACGATTACAAATCGATCAAAAACAACAGAAAATAGCGTTAGATGAAGCTGAAAATGAAGTGGAAAGAATTAATTCAGAGCTTTCGTTAAAAGAGGCGAATTTTGCGGAATTTAATGAAGATATTGAAGCTGAGATCGAGACGTTAAAAAGTGATTATATTGAGTTGTTAAATGAACAAGCTGCGGCAAATAATGAAGCTAGAATGCTAGCTCAGCAGTTAGAACAGACTACTCATCGTAGTTCACGTTTAGATCAAGATAATGAAGGCTTAGTTGCTAAACGTAATGAGATAGTTGATAGAAGAGAATCATTAAATGAGCAATTAAATTTAATAAAACAAAAAATTGAAGATGCAGCATCTAAGCTTTTTGAACAGAAAGCTAGTTTGGAAAAGCTACAAGAAAAGTATACAAATCAAGAAACAAAATTATATCAGGCTTATCAATATGTTCAGCAATGCCAATCTAGAATTGAAATGCTCCAAGGAATGGAAGATGAATATGCTGGCTTCTTTCAAGGTGTAAAAGAAGTATTAAAGGCTAAGACTCTTAATGGGATAGAAGGAGCTGTTGCAAGTTTAATTACTGTTCCTAAAGAATATAATCTAGCTATCGAAACTGCACTTGGTTCAAGCTTACAACATATCGTTGTAGAAACAGAAGAAAATGCTAGAAAAGCGATTGCTTTCTTAAAACAGCATTCATTTGGAAGAGCAACATTTTTACCTTTATCAGTAATGAAGGAAAGAATGATTCCACAAAGCCAGTTACAGTCGGTCATACATCATTCTGCTTTTATAGGTGTTGCTTCTCAATTAGTAACATTCGATCAAAAATATGCTTCAGTAATTGCGAATCTATTAGGTACTGTCATTATTACAAATGATTTAAAAGGTGCTAATGAATTAGCTAAACAGCTTCATTATCGTTATCGAATAGTTACACTTGAAGGAGATGTGGTAAACCCTGGTGGAAGTATGACAGGGGGAGCATCAAAAGGGAAAAACTATTCTCTTTTATCGAGAAAAGGTGAGCTAGACGAACTAAATAATAAGTTTCCAAAAATGAAAGCGAAGACCGAAGAGCTTGAACTAGAAGTGAAACAATTAAAAGAAATGATTCAGCTCCAAACGAAAGAAATGGAATTAGCCCGTCAAATGCAGGAAGATACACGCCTCCATGAGCAAAGTATTAAAGGGGATATTCGTGAAGTTGAATTAGAAGAAAAAAATATGAACGATCGATTAACGTTGTATGATCATGAAAAAACTTCACTTTTAGAAGAACAACAACAAAAAGAGAACCGTTTGCAAGAGTTGAATCAATTTTTAGAAACTTGTAAGAATCGATTAGAAGAACAAAAAGCAACAATTGATGAGCTTACTTTGAAAAAGCAAATGCAACAATCTTCTAAAGCTCAATTGACGAGTGAAATACATGAATTAAAAGTTTCACATGCTTCAAAGAAAGAGAAATTGCAAAGCATACAAGAAAAATACAATAGACTATTACGCGATATAGAAGAATGGTCTACAAAAGAACAGGATGCTAAAGAAGATATTGATTTATTATTTAGTGATATGGAAAGCAATGAAAGTGGAGAAATTCAACTGGAAGAGGCTGCAAAGAAAAAATCACAAGATAAAGAAGAAACGATTCAACTTATTGCATCTCGTCGTAATGAAAGAAATCATCTACAGCTTCGTTTAGAGGATGAAGAAAAAGAAATAAAAGAAGTAAAAAGAATCTATAAAGGTCATGTTGAGGCTTTAAAGGATGAAGAAGTAAAAATTAATCGCTTGGATGTAGAATTAGAGAATCGCCTGCAACACCTTCAAATGGAATATACTCTTTCATTTGAAGAAGCGAAAGAAAAGTATGAACTTCAAGCTTCACCCGATGAAACGAAGAAAAAGGTAAAATTAATTAAATTAGCTATTGATGAATTAGGAACCATTAACCTCGGCGCAATTGATGAATATGAACGAGTTTATGAACGTTTTCATTTTTTAACCGAACAAAGAGAAGATTTACTAGAAGCTAAAGATACTCTCTTCCAAGTTATTGATGAAATGGATGAGGAAATGAAAAGACGTTTTGAAGAAACCTTTAATGGTATTCGTGAACAATTTGAAAGTGTTTTTCAGCAGTTGTTTGGTGGGGGTAAAGCTGAATTAAAATTAACGGATCCAGATGATTTGTTAAATACTGGTGTTGAAATTATTGCACAGCCGCCTGGTAAAAAACTGCAAAATTTAGGCCTGCTATCTGGTGGAGAAAGAGCATTAACAGCTATTGCTTTATTATTCTCTATTCTTATAATTCGTCCTGTACCATTTTGTATCTTGGATGAAGTGGAAGCTGCTTTGGATGAGGCTAATGTAGTTAGATTTAGTCAGTATCTGAAGAAATTTAGTGAGGAAACACAATTTATCGTAATCACGCATCGAAAAGGAACAATGGAATCAGCAGATGTACTATATGGTATTACCATGCAAGAATCAGGTGTTTCTAAACTTGTGTCCGTTAGATTAGATGACAAAGAGTTAGTAGAACATAGTAAATAGGAAGTGAATATATGAGTTTCTTTAAAAAATTAAAAGAAAAATTCACGGCAACAACGGATCAAGCTAGTGAAAAGTTTAAGAAAGGCCTTACAAAAACAAGGGATTCATTTGCTGGTAAAGTGAATGATTTAGTAGCACGATATCGCAAAGTAGATGAGGATTTTTTCGAAGAACTTGAAGAAATTTTAATTACAGCAGATGTTGGCTTTGATACAGTAATGACTTTAATTGACGAATTAAAATTAGAAGTAAAGCGTAGAAATATTCAAGATCCTCAAGAAGTACAAGCTGTTATTTCTGAAAAGCTTGTAGATATTTATCGTAAAGGTGATGAAGATGATCCAGCTATTTCAATACAAAAAGATTTAACTGTTATTTTATTTGTGGGAGTAAACGGTGTTGGAAAAACGACTACCATTGGTAAATTAGCTCATAAATATAAGAGTGAAGGAAAAAATGTATTATTGGCAGCTGGAGATACTTTCCGTGCAGGTGCAATTGAACAGCTGGAGGTATGGGGAGAGCGTGTAGGTGTTAATGTTGTGAAACAAACTGCAGGTTCTGACCCTGCTGCTGTAATGTTTGATGCAGTTCAAGCTGCGAAATCACGTAATGTAGATGTTTTATTATGTGACACAGCTGGCCGACTACAAAACAAAGTGAATTTAATGAAAGAGCTTGAAAAAGTTAAAAAAGTGATCGAGAGAGAAGTTCCAGGTGCTCCACACGAGGTTATACTAGTTCTGGACGCAACTACGGGTCAAAATGCCTTAGTACAAGCTAAGATGTTTAAGGAAGCTACTAACGTAACTGGAATTGTATTAACGAAGCTAGATGGTACAGCTAAAGGTGGTATTGTGTTAGCGATTCGAAATGAATTAGGGATTCCTGTTAAGTTCGTTGGTTTAGGAGAAAAAATGGACGATTTGCAAGAATTCGATGCAGAAAAATATGTGTACGGATTATTTGCAGATTTAGTTGAAAAAGAATAAAATGCCAAAAAAGCGTCTAAAAATGGGTTTATACTCATTTTTAGACGCTTTTGGTTTATAAGGTTTGGGAACTTCGAAGGGGAAATTAAAGAATTCATAATACTATTTCCAGCGATCTAACTTTGTCATTTTTCTTGTGAAAAGTTTGGAAATGAATTTTGGAAACCCAGTTTGAGACATCTTTTATTCAACGAGTTGCTTCATTTCTGGTAAAGTTATGTTTGGTAAACAAATTCTTCATTTGTATAACAGTGACTACAATATCTTACGCTTTTTGTTCCAGCTTTTTCTTTACCACATTTTTTTCTGTTTTTAGAAAAAGGCATACCACAGCTTTGACAATTTTTATATTTCACTAGGATCACCTACAACGGTATATTATGAGAAGTTACAACATTACTTTTGGTAGACTTTATGTATAGAACATTCTTTATTTTTATAACACAAGCTATACAACTCTGATTATATGTGAAGTATTGTATTATTTCGAAAATGGTATGATTATACGTTCCTGTTAAAGATGGTTTTTGCATAGTTTGTTGCTAATGAACAAGTGGCGAATTTCAGATGAATTAAATTCTTTAGGATGTTTATCTGCCCATTGCTCTCGCAGGATCTTTGCTCCATATACATCTCATCAATCTTTTTATGCTAATTGTATTCACTGAACTTATTGTTAAAAATTGAAATGTAAATTTGTCAACCTACTGGGATAAAAAGCGAGACTGATAAGGTTTCCTACTGGAGGTACGAATGAGGAGAAAGGGAGCTTACCTACTTGAATTTATGAAAAATGAACGCTACCACAGTGTATTTTTTAGAATGAAAACGATTAATGAGACAGCACTTTTAAAACAAAAAAAGTATATTTGCAAAAGACTTTTACTTTGTCAAGAAATTCTCTTGACATCTGTATCTGTACCTTGTACACTATGGATTGTAAAGGTGTTTTACTTAACATGGGGGGTAGCACTATGACGCTTGAAAAAACGACTAGAATGAATTACTTATATGATTTTTATCAGTCGTTATTAACTGAAAAACAAAAAAGCTACATGGCGCTATATTACTTAGATGATTTCTCCCTTGGTGAAATTGCCGAAGAATATCATGTTAGTCGACAAGCAGTTTATGATAACATTAAAAGAACAGAAGCAATGCTTGAGGAATACGAAGCAAAGCTTTTATTACTTGAAAAGTTTCAAAAGCGAAGTATCCTACTTGAAAAGCTAACTGAAGAAGTGAAGGCTTCTTCTCTAGACACAAATAAAATGCTTGAAATGATTGCTGAGCTCGAGAAATTAGATTAGGAGGCGGCATGTATGGCATTTGAAGGATTAGCCGATCGACTGCAAGGAACGCTCCAGAAGATTCGAGGCAAAGGAAAGGTTAACGAAACAGATGTAAAAGAGATGATGAGAGACGTAAAACTCGCTCTTTTAGAAGCAGACGTTAACTTTAAGGTTGTTAGAGAATTTGTTAAGCGAGTTAGTGAACGAGCAGTAGGTCAAGAAGTTCTAAAAAGCTTAACCCCTGGCCAACAGGTTATTAAGGTTGTTAAAGAAGAATTAACAGACTTAATGGGAGGAGAACAAAGTAAGATTGCTGTTGCAAAGAGACCTCCTACTGTTATTTTAATGGTAGGTTTACAAGGTGCTGGTAAAACAACAACTACTGGTAAGCTTGCTAATCTTCTTCGAAAAAAATATAATCGTAACCCGTTATTAGTTGCGGCTGATATTTATCGTCCAGCGGCTATTAAGCAGTTACAAACACTTGGTAAACAATTGGATATGCCTGTATTTTCACTAGGTGATCAAGTAAGTCCAGTGGAAATAGCAAAACAAGCTATTGCTAAAGCGAAAGAAGATCATAATGACTATGTTTTAATTGATACAGCAGGTCGACTTCATATCGATGAAGAACTAATGACTGAGCTTAAAGATATTAAAGAGTTAGCACAGCCAGATGAAATCTTTTTAGTTGTGGATAGTATGACTGGACAAAGTGCTGTGGATGTAGCCTCAAGCTTTAATGAGCAGCTTGGTCTTACAGGTGTTGTTTTAACAAAGCTTGACGGGGATACCCGAGGTGGAGCTGCACTATCAATTCGCTCCGTTACCAATACACCAATTAAATTTGTTGGTATGGGTGAAAAATTAGATGCATTAGAAGTTTTCCATCCGGAAAGAATGGCTTCTAGAATCCTCGGAATGGGTGATGTTCTTTCTTTAATTGAGAAAGCACAAGCAAATGTTGATGAAGCGAAGGCAAAAGAGCTAGAGCAGAAATTCAGAACTCAATCATTTACCCTTGATGATTTTCTTGAACAATTAGGCCAAGTACGCAATATGGGACCTTTAGATGACCTTCTAAAAATGCTTCCTGGAGCAAACAAAATGAAGGGTTTAAACAATCTCAAAATTGATGAAAAGCAAATTGGACATGTTGAAGCAATTATTCAATCTATGACACCAAAAGAAAAAACAAACCCAGAAATCATTAATGCGAGTCGTCGAAAAAGAATTGCAAAAGGTAGTGGTACGTCTATTCAAGAAGTAAACCGCCTGTTGAAGCAATTTGATGACATGAAGAAGATGATGAAACAAATGACAGGTATGCAAAAAGGTAAGAAAAAAGGGTTTAAACTCCCTTTTATGTAAGGTTTTTAGTACTGTTAAGAAAAAAACCTTTACAAACTATAAATAACTTTGATAATATATTATCTTGTTGAAACTAATCGGAAGAGGTGCTTTAAAAATGGCAGTTAAAATTCGTTTAAAACGTATGGGAGCAAAAAAATCTCCTTTCTATCGTATTGTAGTAGCAGATTCTCGTTCACCACGTGATGGTCGTTACATCGAGGTTGTAGGAACTTACAATCCAGTAGCTCAACCAGCTAAAGTAGAAATCAATGAAGAGCTTGCTCTTAAATGGTTACAAGATGGAGCTAAACCATCTGATACAGTTCGTAACTTATTATCTAACCAAGGTATTATGGAAAAATTCCACAATGCTAAGCACAGCAAATAATACGAATAATGATGACTTCACTCATCAAAACTATTGTAACGTCACTTGTGGATCATCCAGAAGCTGTTTCAATTAAATCAGAAGAAGATGAAAACCGAATTACTTATTACTTGTCTGTTCATGAAGAAGACATGGGGAAAGTAATTGGTAAACAAGGACGCGTAGCTAAGGCGATTCGAACTGTAATATATGCAGCAGGGTCAACGCAGCAAAAGAAAATCTATCTTGAGATTTCCGAATAGGAGGGCTAAAACCCTCCTTTTTTGGTATGATAAAATAAAGAAAAGTAATAAATACTTATGGCAAAAGAACTTTACAGATCTATCATGTACGAGCTGATGATAGTTGTATTTAACAATTATACTAATGTAAGTTTCTATAAGGATGAGGAGCCTTGTTGATAGTGTGGAAGACTTTTGAAATAGATTTAAGCATACTTGTTCATTTGAAGAACAACTCGGAAGAATTAAGTTTTTCTGTAGATAAGTGTGTTTTATACATAATGGAATGATAAAGTTAGGTTCTATTAGGAGGGGATGAAATGAGGATTCTTCAAACAATTAATGTAAAGCAAGTTTTAACTGTTACCAGCAAGAATCAGCTCCTCGAAAAATATGTCAATCAAAAAAATCAAATGCAAAAAGAAATAGATCAGTTAAAGTTTGAATTGAAAAAGTTTGAAAAAACTAAAAAAAATCAACCGATTAGTTTAAAAGCGCATTTTGAAAAAGAAATAACGAATCGTTCGGAAAAAATTAAGCTAATTGATTATAAAATAGAACAACTTAATATTCTTCCTATTGGTAGTGAATTAAAGGAACGTGAAATTCAGGCGTTTGTTGATGTCGAAGTGGGATCTAATTGGGAGGAATTAACAAAAACGAAAACAATAATTGTTACGGATGGAATTGTAACAGAAATACGTTAGAGGTGTAAATTGTGGAAAAATGGTTTAATGTAGGCAAAATTGTTAATACACATGGAGTACAGGGTGAAGTCAGAGTCATTTCGAAAACGGATTTTGCTGACGAAAGATACAAAATAGGAAATACATTATTTTTATTCCAAGAAGGTCAAGTAAGTCCATTAGAATTAAAGATTACTTCACATCGAAAGCATAAAAATTTTGATCTCTTAAAATTTGAAGGATTTTATAATATTAATCAAGTAGAGCCATTTAAAGGAAGCGTTTTAAAGGTGCCGGAATCACAACTGGCTGAATTAGAAGAAAATGAATATTATTTCCATGAAATTATTGGTTGTGAGGTATCTACAGTAGAGGGTGAAGTTATTGGTACTGTTAAAGAGATTTTAACTCCAGGTGCTAATGATGTGTGGGTGATTCAAGCCAAAAAAGGAAAAGACATTTTAATTCCTTATATCGATGAGATTGTTAAAGAAATTCATGTTCCTACTAAAAAAATTATTATCGATCCAATGGAAGGGTTATTAGAATGAAAATAGATGTACTATCATTGTTTCCAGAAATGTTTACTGGGGTGTTTGGGTCCTCAATCTTAAAGAAGGCCGAAGAAAAAGGGGCAGCAAGCTATAATGTCGTTAATTTCCGTGATTTTGCTGATAATAAACATCATACAGTAGATGATTACCCTTATGGGGGTGGTGCAGGTATGGTGTTAAAGGCACAGCCAATTTTTGACGCTGTTGCACATTTACAAGCTTCAAATTCTACCGAAAAACAACGCGTGATTCTTTTATGTCCTCAAGGAGAAAGGTATACACAGAAAAAAGCAGAAGAGTTGGCTCAAGAAGAGCATCTTATCTTTGTTTGTGGACATTATGAAGGTTATGATGAGAGAATTCGTGAACATATTGTAACGGATGAAATATCTCTGGGAGACTATGTACTTACTGGAGGAGAGTTAGGGGCAATGGTTATCATTGATAGCGTTGTTCGTCTTTTACCAGGTGTACTTGGAAATGAAGACTCTCCAGTAAAAGATTCTTATTCTTCTGGTTTACTGGAACACCCTCATTATACAAGACCATATGATTTTAGAGGAATGAAAGTACCTGATACTTTAATGTCAGGAAATCACAAAAAAATCGAAGAGTGGCGTATGAAGGAAAGTTTAAGAAGAACTTGGAATCGAAGAAGAGACCTTTTAGAAAATATCGAGCTCTCAGACCAAGAAAAAAAGTGGCTGGAAGAAATTAAAAATACAGATGAATAGTTGCATTAGCAATCCTTATATGTTAAGATAATTTTTGTGGCTTGGGAAGAAATTGACCAAGTTACTTATAACGGTGTTCCGCTGTAAGTATATATAAGACTTGCAAGAGCGTCTGTGGGAGGAGTTGAAAACGATGCAACAATTAATTCATGAAATCACTAAAGAACAATTACGCACAGATCTTCCATCTTTCCGTCCTGGTGACACAGTACGTGTACACGTTAAGGTTGTAGAGGGAACTCGTGAGCGTATTCAGATCTTTGAAGGTGTAGTTATTAAGCGTCGTGGTGGTGGAATTAGCGAAACATTTACAGTACGTAAGATTTCTTACGGTGTAGGTGTTGAACGTACATTCCCTGTACACACACCAAAAATTGCAAACCTTGAAGTAGTTCGTCGCGGTAAAGTCCGTCGTGCGAAACTTTACTACCTACGTAGTCTTCGTGGTAAAGCGGCTCGTATTAAAGAGATCCGCTAATTTTTCCAAGCAAATAGCTTAGCTACATTTGTAGGAAATAAATGAATGCAAAGAACAAAGAGGCTGCCAAAAAGTTATTTTTGAGCAGCCTCTTTTAATCAGTTCGGAATTTTTACCAACGTATCGTTTGTTGTATGAATACATAAGTATTATACTAATTTATATTGTTCTAATTATGAAGACCTTGTTTAATAAAGAAAATATACTTATGGGCTGGTGAGGATTATGACGAAAAAGAAAAGCGAGCTTTGGGAATGGACAAAGGCCCTACTAATTGCTGTAGGTCTTGCAGTAGTGATCCGCTATTTTTTATTAGCACCTATTGTAGTAGACGGATATTCCATGATGCCCACTTTACATGATAAAGATCGTATGATTGTTAATAAAATTGGTTACACATTAGGTGATCCGGATCGATTTGACATCGTTGTTTTTCATGCACCAGAGAAGAAAGACTATATAAAGCGTATAATTGGTCTTCCTGGTGATACGATAGAGTATAAAGATGATACACTTTATGTTAATGGAAAAGCACAGAAGGAACCATATTTAGATGAGTATAAATCACAGGTTTTTGATGGTCCATTAACAGAAGATTTTACACTTAAGGATATTCCTGGTGGAAAAGAAAAAGTTCCAGAAGGATATTTATTTGTAATGGGAGACAATAGACGTTCTTCTAAAGACTCAAGACATATTGGGTTTGTTTCAGAAGATAAAGTGTTAGGAAAAACGAGCATTGTTTATTGGCCTTTTAAAGATATAAGAATCGTAAAATAAGAAAGGTGGATACCAGTGACAATTCAATGGTTTCCAGGCCATATGGCCAAAGCGAGAAGAGAAGTTACTGAGAAATTAAAGTTAGTTGATATTATTTATGAACTTGTTGATGCAAGACTTCCTCTTTCTTCGCGTAATCCAATGATAGATGAAATTATTCAACATAAACCAAGACTAATATTACTTAATAAAGCAGATATGGCTGATCCGCAAAAAACAGCTCAATGGCTACAATATTTTGCGTCTAATGATATGACGGCTCTTGCTATTAATTCACAAGCTGGAAATGGTTTATCGCAAATTACAAGTGTGTCTAAAGAGCTTCTAAAAGAAAAACTAGATCGCTTGAAATCGAAGGGTGTCAAGCCGCGTGCTATTCGTGCTATGATTGTTGGGATTCCAAATGTAGGAAAATCTACATTTATCAATCGACTAGCAAAGAAAAACATCGCTAAAACAGGTAATATGCCTGGTGTGACTAAATCACAGCAATGGATTAAGGTTGGAAAAGAATTAGAACTTCTAGATACTCCAGGTATCTTATGGCCTAAATTTGAAGATCAAGAGATTGGTCAAAGATTAGCTGTTACTGGAGCTATAAAAGATACATTATTGAATCAGCAGGATTTAGCTGTATATGCTTTACGATTTTTGGAGCTAGAATATCCGCAAGCCTTAAAGGAAAGATATCAACTAGATGTGATTCCAGAGGATATTGTAGAATTGTTCGATGCAATCGGTAAAAACCGCCGTATTTTAGCAGGTGGCGGAATGATTGATTATGATAAGACTGCAGAAATGATTATTCGTGAACTGCGTTCAGAGAAGTTAGGACGAATTACTCTTGAATTGCCGCCAAAGGATATTGAAGAGCTAGAGCAATAAAATAAAAGAAACGGACTTTTAAAAAATAGGCTCTGCATTGTATGAACACTTCTGAGTTCATTTCATTTTGAATGAAACTTCAATATAGAGTATTTTCACTAATTTCAAGAGTATTCTTTAACTGGCAAATAGTATAAAATGAACTGTAAAGGGGCTGTCTAACAAAAGTAAAGCTTTTGAGACATCCTCTTTATTTTTTGTGTAAAAAGCCGATAAATGAATTAATAGAAGGTGTGAAAATAATGACGAAAATTACTAGTATAAAAGAAATTAAAGAACGATTACAAACTGTTACTGAACCTAACGATCCTTTCTTGAATAACTGTTTACTTGATGAAAGAAAAGGTGTAATAAAACTTGTAGAACAATGGAGAAAAGCCTACGAAAAGCAAGAAAGCTTAAAACAAAAGTGGAACGAGATGACCCTATATGAACAAAACCTTTATGTAGATGGCTATCACTTCATTGCAGGAGTTGATGAGGTAGGTAGAGGACCTCTTGCGGGCCCTGTAGTTGCAGCTGCCGTTATCCTTCCAAAAGACTTTGTCCTACTTGGTTTAGATGATTCGAAAAAAATAAATGAAAAAAAGCGTAATGAGTATTATCAGCAAATAAAAGATGGTGCATTAGCAGTTGGAATAGGAATTATGCATCATGATGTAATTGATGAAATTAATATATATGAAGCTACTAAAAAGGCAATGCTAGAGGCCATTAACAATTTGAATGTGGATCCAGATTATGTCTTAATAGATGCTATGAAATTACCTTTATCTGTACCACAACAGTCAATTATTAAAGGTGATGCTAAAAGTGTATCTATATCTGCAGCTTCAATTATAGCTAAGGTTACTCGAGATACAATGATGTATAAATATGATGAACAATATCCGCAATATGGATTTAAAAATAATATGGGCTATGGCACTAAGGAGCATCTAGAAGCCTTAAAGAAATATGGTCCTACACCTTGGCATAGATTAAGTTTTGCTCCAGTTAAAGAGTTATCACGATGAAATGAATAAGGAAGTGATAAACAAATGCAGGCAACAAGTATCGTCCAAAATCTAATTCCACAACAGCATAATAGTCAAAATGTTACATTGAACAATGGGCAAATGGTATATGGAAAAGTTAATAAAATTTACAGTAATCAAACTGCTGAAATAAGTATTGGTCAATCAAAAGTAATGGCTAAGTTAGATGCACCAATAAAAGTTGGTGAACGTTATTGGTTTCAAGTACAAAATACGTCGGATATTACCGCTCTAAAAGTACTTCAAAATAATGGTGGCTCTGAGAATCTTAAAGAAATGTCTCAACAGTTATTACAGCATCTATCTTTATCTCAAACAAAAGAAAGTTTAGCGTTGGCTCAATTCTATGTGAAAAATCAGATTCCGATAACGAAAGATCAGTTTGTTCAAGCCTTACAAATCATAAGCTCGTCGGACGATTTAAGTCAATCAATAAAAATATTGCAGACGATAAATAGTTTATCATTGCCAGTCACGAAAGAAGTTTTTCAATCACTTTCCGCGTTTGAAAATAATGTTACATTGCAATCCTTATTTAAGGATATTTTACAAAACTTGAATTCTAGTAAGAGTGTATCGGAAGCATCATTAAAATCTGTACTAATACACCTTCTGTCAACAAACTTAGATAAAATGGCTGAGAGAGGATTGCAAAAAATTGTTGCGGCATGGTTATCATCGGAAGGGCAAATAAAAAATCAATTGTTTAAAGTGCTTCAGAACGTAGGACTTTTTTCTGAACAAACCAACCAAAACAAAGTATTTACACAAGCGCTACATTTATTGGAGAACAATAATATAATTGTTCGAAATTCGAGTTTAGAAAATTCTATTCAACTACTAAATGAATTATTAAGAAATAGTGGTCAATCTAGTATGTATTTAAAAAATGCAGGAAATACAAATGATAAATTCCAAGAAAATATTCTAAATTTGGCGAAGCTTATAAATGAGAAAGTGCAAACTGTATCAAATAATAGTACTGAAAAACCGATGTGGAAACAACTACTTCAAGAAATTGTTTCCCTTCAAGTGAAAAAGAACGAAAATATACACCAAAATAATGTAAATGTTACTGGGACGGCACAATCAATTGCAGTTAAATCTGGCGATAAGATCCCTATATTTAATGCTATTATGAATATGACGAAACATATATTGTCCTTTTTAAATACAAGAAATAATGATTTTCTTCAAGCTAAATCTATGCTTGAACTATTTTCTTTAGCTGGGGATCAATCTGGTAATTATGAAGTAGCTAGAAATAATATTGGAAATATGCTTATGCAAAAAATAGAAAGTCATCAACCAAAGAATTATCTGACCTTTGATAATAAACTCTTACAAGGGTTACTACAAGAAGAAGTAGCTGCATTACATATTCCTCAAGCAAACATTTTTTCTAACGAAATGAAAAGTGCTATACGTTTAATGGGATTAGGATTAGAGAATCATATGGCAAATCTTGATCAAGGAACGGTCATTGAGGAAAATGAACTGCTAAATCTAAAACCACTGCTCTTAAAATTTCTTAACGAAAATCAAAATCACGTGGCTAGAGAGTCTGCAGAGCAGCTATTGCATAAAATCACAGCCCAACAGATGCTCTCACAATCTTCTGGTCCACTTCAACATATTATGCTAAGCTTCCCACTTTCATATCATCGTTTTCATACTGAGGCAACGATGCACTTTAGTGGAAGGAAGAAAAATGAAGGAGAAATCGATCCATCCTTTTGTAGAGTGTTATTTTATTTACAGCTAGATCACATTAATGAAACTGTAATTGATATGGTTGTTCAGAATAAAATTATGAAAATAAATATTATAAATGAAAAAGCAAATTTATTGAAAACACTTGCGAGTCCTTTGGTATCCGAGGTAAAAGAGAAATTAGAAGAGGTTGGATATCAATTGTCAGCTATTACTTTTGAGCCACCTAAATCATTAGGACCGATAGCAATGAATTTGGAAAGAAATAAAAAAATTTATGAAACAACACCATACAATGGAGTAGATATTAAAATATGATGAAAAAAAGAAAAGAAGCCGTTGTTTTAAAATATGACCGTGAGAAAGATTCTGCACCAAAGATAGTTGGACAAGGTAAAGGGAGAATTGCTGATGAAATATTGGAAATAGCTAAAGCGAACAATGTGCCTATTCAGGAAGATCCTTCACTTACAGAGCTATTATCAAAGCTAAATATTAATGAATCTATTCCATCGGAACTTTATGAAGCTGTCGCAGAAATTTTTGTATTGATTTATAAATTAGATAGAGAAGCGGCAAAAAACGATAAGTACAAATAGTATTTTAGGCGAAATAATTCTATTTTAATAACATATTTTTCTATAGTTTTACATAAAAATGCTAGACAAGTATTTTGACATTATATACAATGAAAGCGCAAGCTACTTAAAAATTGAATAATGATTCATTTTCTTTTTGTTTAAAAATTTTGAATTATTTGTCGAAAAAAGAAGTTATGACAGGAGGATGGAAGATGAATATTCACGAGTACCAAGGGAAAGAGGTCCTTAGAAAATATGGAGTAGCAGTTCCAAATGGAAAAGTGGCATTTTCTGTAGAAGAGGCTGTTGAAGCTGCTAAAGAATTAGGGACAGAAGTTTGTGTAGTGAAAGCGCAAATCCATGCTGGTGGTAGAGGAAAAGCAGGAGGAGTTAAAGTAGCTAAAAATCTTGATGAAGTACGTACATATGCTGAAGAGATTTTAGGGAAAACGCTCGTAACACATCAAACTGGACCAGAAGGTAAAGAAGTAAAGCGTTTACTCATTGAAGAAGGCTGTGACATAAAGAAAGAATACTATATCGGTCTAGTATTAGATCGTGCAACTTCGAGAGTAGTGTTAATGGCATCTGAAGAAGGTGGAACGGAAATCGAAGAAGTAGCAGCAAAGACTCCTGAAAAAATCTTTAAAGAAGTGATTGACCCTGTAGTAGGATTATCAGGCTATCAAGCTAGAAGAATAGCCTTTAATATTAATATTCCAAATGCTTTAATAGGCCAAGCTGTGAAATTTATGATGGGCTTGTATACGGCATTTGTTGAGAAAGATTGTTCTATCGCTGAAATCAACCCTTTAGTTGTTACTGGAGATGGAAAAGTAATGGCGTTAGACGCAAAATTAAATTTTGATAGTAATGCATTATTTAGAAATAAAGATATCATAGGTTATCGAGACCTAGAAGAAGAGGATGCAAAAGAAATTGAAGCATCAAAATATGATTTAAGCTATATCGCTTTAGACGGTAATATTGGCTGTATGGTTAATGGAGCTGGTTTAGCGATGGCGACAATGGATATTATTAAACATTATAATGGTGACCCAGCGAACTTCCTTGATGTTGGGGGCGGTGCAACTGCTGAGAAGGTAACAGAAGCATTCAAAATTATTCTTTCTGATCCAAAAGTAAAAGGGATTTTTGTAAATATTTTTGGTGGAATTATGAAGTGCGATGTAATTGCTGAGGGTGTAGTTGAAGCTGCTAAACAAGTAGGGCTTTCAGTACCTTTAGTTGTTCGTTTAGAAGGAACAAATGTTGAATTAGGTAAAGAAATTTTGAAAAATTCTGGTATTGATATTACTGCAGCTGAGTCAATGGCAGATGGAGCTCAAAAAATCGTTGCATTAGTAGGATAATAGCTAGGGGGGAGAAAAATGAGCGTATTTATTAATAAAGATACAAAAGTAATTGTACAAGGAATTACAGGGTCAACAGCCCTTTTTCATACGAAACAAATGCTTGAATATGGTACACAAATTGTTGCAGGTACTAGTCCAGGTAAAGGCGGTTCTGAAGTAGAAGGTGTGCCTGTATTTAATACAGTAAAAGAAGCTGTAGAAGCAACAGGAGCAAATGCTTCAGTTATTTATGTTCCTGCTCCATTTGCAGCAGATGCAATTTTAGAAGCTGTTGATGCAGAGCTCGATTTAGCTATTTGTATTACGGAACATATTCCAGTGTTAGATATGGTAAAAGTAAAGCGTTTTATGGAAGGAAAGAAAACACGTTTAGTGGGACCAAACTGTCCAGGAGTAATTACACCAGGTGAATGTAAAATTGGTATTATGCCAGGATATATTCATACAAAAGGACATGTTGGTGTAGTTTCTCGTTCTGGTACTTTAACTTACGAAGCGGTTCATCAATTAAGTCAAGCTGGAATAGGTCAATCAACAGCGGTTGGTATCGGTGGAGATCCGGTAAATGGAACGAACTTTATTGATGTTCTTAAAGCATTTAATGAGGATCCAGAAACATACGCTGTAATTATGATTGGTGAAATTGGTGGAACAGCTGAAGAAGAGGCGGCAGAATGGGTTAAAGCAAACATGACAAAACCAGTAGTTGGTTTTATTGGTGGTAGAACAGCTCCAGCTGGTAAACGTATGGGCCATGCTGGTGCAATCATATCAGGTGGTAAAGGAACAGCTGACGAAAAAATCCGTGTAATGAATGAATGTGGTATTAAAGTAGCAGAAACTCCTTCGGTTATGGGAGAAACACTTATTTCAGTCATAAAAGAAAAAGGGATTTATGATTCTTGTAAAACACATTAATAGCGATTTTCCTTCCAATGCGAAGGGTTAATACGTTTGTATTTAACTAAACACTCTTTCCAAAAGACTAGAAAGCATATCCATTTGTAGCTGGATTATAGTTTAGCTAGATCATTTGGTTATGCTTCTTTTAGAAGGGGTGTATAGTATTTTTTAAGGAGGAAAACAATTGCAGGAATTTCGAGAAAAGTTATTATTGATCCATCATTGTCGAGGAATCGGATGGAAATCTATTTTTTTAATTCTTCAAAATGATCCCCACCTTCAAACCCTCAAGAAAAAATCTCTAAAAGATTGGCAAAAAACTCTACATCCATTAAATCCCCAACAAATCCAATTATTTTATCATGATCTTCACTCTATTAATATAGATAAAAAAAGTGAACAATATGTAGAAAATAGTATAGATTATTTGACAATTTTTGACGATGGTTATCCACAACGATTGAAAAATATGTACAATCCTCCTTGGATTATATATATGAAGGGGAATAAGAAACTATTAAACAATCAAAAAATGCTCGCTGTTGTGGGAGCAAGGAAATTTTCTGATTATAGTATTGAAGCACTCGATTTGATATTACCTCAGCTTATAAAGAAAGGCTATGTGATTGTAAGTGGTCTTGCATTAGGTGTTGATGCATTAGCTCATAAATTGGCGATAAGTCACCTTGGTTCCACAATTGGAGTTCTTGGTGGAGGTTTATTTAAACTATATCCAAAAGAAAATATCGCACTTGCATTAAAGATGATGAATGAGCAATTAGTGCTTTCTGAGGCCCATCCAGCGCTTGCGGCTGAGCCGTGGATGTTTCCTCAAAGAAATAGAATCATTAGCGGTTTAAGTGATGGTGTGTTGATTGTTGAAGCTACTAGAAGAAGCGGTTCTTTAATTACGGCTTATCATGCTCTCGAACAAGGAAAAGAGGTATTTTGTATTCCAGGGAATATTGCTAATCCGCTATCAGAGGGAACGAATACCTTAATCCAAGAAGGGGCTAAGTTAGTTCAATCATATAAAGATATTGACCAAGAATTTTTATAAAAAAGTAAGGAAAATAAGAAATAAAACGGCTAGAACGGCTAGAATGATAATTATTATTGATACAATGAAAAGTATAAGTAGCTTGAGGAAAAGAATCCAAATGATTTTTGTGAGATGAAAAATATGAAAAATGTAAGAAAAATGTAAGGATAATTTTCAAAATAGGTTGAAATATTTTTTAATATAGGATAAATTGGGCATCAAGTATATTATTATTTTTCATATATTTAAAATAGTTTTAAATCATCAATACCGTTCTTGTTTTAGATTTCTGAATAATCTACAAATAAAAAAATCCTTGAGAAATAAACCGATGTAACTGTGAATACGTTTTCATCGCTTTATATTCAATAGATCTGTTTATGGAAGGAAAAATAACAAAATTTAGAATATAAATAATCATTGAAAATAACATTGAGATTGACAAACCATTTTTGTTTGATTAATAATAGTGAAGATTTATAAATACCTCTAAGGAGGATTTTGCATGTCAGAATATCTTGTCATAGTAGAATCACCAGCTAAGGCGAAAACGATTGAAAAGTACCTTGGCAAAAAATATAAAGTTAAAGCGTCCATGGGGCATGTAATAGATTTACCTAAAAGCCAAATGGGTGTTGATATAGAACATAATTTTGAACCGAAGTATATTACGATTCGTGGAAAAGGTCCTGTATTAAAAGAAATAAAAGCAGCCGCTAAAAAAGCGAAAAAAGTTTATCTAGCAGCTGACCCTGATAGGGAAGGGGAAGCAATTGCTTGGCATTTAGCTAAGACGTTGAATTTAGATGAAGATTCAAAGTGTCGAGTTGTATTTAATGAAATTACCAAGGATGCTATTAAAGAATCTTTTAAAAATCCTCGTCAAGTTAATATGAATCTCGTAGATGCTCAGCAAGCTCGACGTATTCTTGATCGCTTAGTTGGGTATAATATTAGTCCGCTTTTATGGAAAAAAGTAAAAAAAGGATTAAGTGCTGGTAGAGTACAGTCCGTTGCAGTCCGCTTAATCATTGAAAGAGAGAAAGAGATTCAAAAATTTGTACCAGAAGAGTATTGGACAATTGGATCAGAATTTATTAAGGGAAAAGATGGCTTTAGCGGATCTTTTTATAGTTTTAAAGGGCAAAAGCAAGAATTACACTCTGAAGAAGACGTAAACAGTATAGTTAAGAATATCAAGGAAAATGAATTTACTGTTGTCGGTGTAACGAAAAAAGAAAGAAAAAGAAATGCAGCACTTCCGTTTACAACTTCTTCCCTACAACAGGAAGCTGCAAGAAAATTGAACTTTAGAGCCAAAAAGACGATGATGCTAGCTCAACAGTTATATGAAGGTATCGAACTTGGTAAAGAAGGAACTGTCGGCTTAATTACATACATGAGAACAGATTCTACAAGAATTTCTGATGTAGCGTTAAGTGAATGTACTCAATATATTGAAGAACAGTATGGGAAAGAGTATGTGAATCTTGAAAAGAGAAAAGTGAAAAATCAAGGGAAAACGCAAGATGCGCATGAGGCAGTTAGACCAACGAGTACAGTAAAGGATCCTAGTTCTGTTAAAGAGTACCTATCAAGAGATCAATTTAGATTATATAAGCTAATTTGGGAGCGTTTTGTATCGAGTCAGATGGCACCAGCTATTTTGGATACAATGAGCGTTGATCTTGAAAATAATGATGTGATATTTAGAGCAAGTGGCTCAAAGGTTAAATTTCCTGGTTTTATGAAAGTCTATGTTGAAGGTACAGATGATAATGTCGAAGAGAAAGATCACCTTCTACCAGATTTAAATGAAGGCGATAAAGTCTTTTCGAAAGATATTGAGCCTAAGCAACATTTTACTCAGCCTCCTCCAAGATATACGGAAGCAAGGCTTGTTAAAACGCTTGAAGAACTAGGGATAGGAAGACCGTCTACTTATGCGCCAACTCTTGATACGATTCAAAAAAGAGGCTATGTATCATTAGACAATAAAAGATTTGTTCCTACAGAGCTTGGAAATATTGTATGTGAACTAATAATGGAGTTTTTCCCGGATATTATAGATGTAGAGTTTACAGCTAAAATGGAAGAGGAATTCGATAATATTGAAGTGGGCGATGTAGAATGGAGAAAAGTTATTAACGACTTTTATGGCGATTTCGAAGTCCATTTGAAAAAAGCAGAAGCTGAAATGGAAAAGATTGAAATTAAAGATGAGCCAGCAGGAGAAGATTGTGAAGAGTGCGGGCACCCGATGGTCTTTAAAATGGGCCGCTATGGGAAATTTATGGCATGTAGTAATTTCCCAGAATGTAGAAATACTAAGCCGATTGTAAAAGAAATTGGTGTAAAATGCCCTAAATGTGAAAAAGGGGAAATTATAGAAAGAAAAAGCAAAAAAAGAAGAATTTTCTACGGATGTAATTTATATCCTGATTGTGATTTTATTTCTTGGGATAAGCCAATTGCTCGTAAATGCCCGAAATGTAGCGGTTTATTAGTAGAGAAGAAGCTTAAAAAAGGCGTTCAAGTCCAATGTGTAGATTGTGATTATAAAGAAGGTCAACAACAGTAGGTGATTTTCACCTACTTTTTTCTTGGGAACATTCAAATTTGTGTGAAATGTATATGGACAAATTGAGAACATTAAGGATATAATTGCTATCGGTTAAGAGTGTTATGTTTGAAATTGACTAGAAAAACTTGTCTTTGTATGAGTTTTTGAGATAAGCAATTGTAGCATCGTTCATGATCCATACTTATTATTTCTTCATTCGGAGGTTTTTAATTATGACAGATATAACTGTAAATGTAATTGGTGCTGGACTTGCTGGAAGTGAGGCGGCTTGGCAGCTTGCAAATAGAGGTGTAAAAGTAAAGTTGTTTGAAATGAGACCTGTTAAAATGACACCTGCTCATCATACAAGTCAATTTGCTGAACTTGTATGTAGTAACTCATTGAGAGCTAATACACTTACTAATGCTGTCGGAGTTTTAAAAGAAGAAATGAGACATTTAAATTCTCTTATTATGAATGCAGCAGATGAAAGTTCAGTACCTGCTGGTGGAGCTCTTGCTGTTGATCGTCATGAGTTTGCTGGGAAAATCACTGAAACACTAAAAAATCACGAGAATGTTACGATCGTGAATGAAGAAGTGACAGAGATACCAGAAGGATTAACGATTATTGCGAGTGGGCCTTTAACAAGCCCTGAGCTATCTAAAAAAATTAAAGAGCTAACTGGTGAAGAACATTTGTATTTTTACGATGCAGCAGCTCCTATTATTGAAAAAGATAGCATTGATTTTGGCAAAGTTTATGTGAAATCTAGATATGATAAAGGGGAAGCGGCATATGTAAATTGCCCAATGAATGAAGAAGAATTCAATCGCTTTTATGAGGCTCTTATTTCTGGTGAAACAGTTCCATTAAAAGAATTTGAAAAAGAAATTTTCTTTGAAGGCTGTATGCCGATAGAAGTAATGGCGTCTAGAGGAAAGAAAACCATGTTATTTGGACCGTTAAAGCCAGTAGGACTTGAAGATCCAAAAACAGGTAAAAGACCATTTGCAGTTGTACAATTGCGACAAGACGATGCTGCAGGAACGCTATATAATATTGTTGGTTTTCAAACACACTTGAAATGGGGAGCACAAAAGGAAGTTATTAAATTAATTCCAGGTCTGGAGAATGCAGAGATTGTTAGATATGGTGTTATGCATAGAAATACATTTATTAACTCACCTAAAGTGTTAAAGGCTACGTACCAATTACAAGCTAACTCTAACCTGTTTTTTGCTGGTCAGATGACTGGTGTTGAAGGCTATGTAGAGTCTGCTGCTTCCGGATTAATAGCTGGAATAAATGCTGCTCGAATAGCCCACGGCGAAGAACCGCTTGAGTTTCCTGAGGAAACAGCAATAGGTAGTATGGCTAAATATATTACTACAGCAAACTCAAAAAATTTCCAACCAATGAATGCGAATTTCGGTTTATTTCCTGAGTTATCAGAAAAAATCAGAGGGAAAAAAGAACGAAATGAAATGCATGCTAAACGAGCACTAGAAACAATTCAGAACTTTGTGAAAAATTAGTGTTATTCATTGCAAGGGCTATCTAAGTATGATAATATTTAGTAGCCCTTGTGAGGTGTTAATATATGCAAACTAATGATGAAATTGTTTGTTCTTTCTTACAATATCTACAGTTGGAAAAGAACTATTCTGATTATACTGTTGAATACTATCAAATTGATATTGATGAGTTTTATATGTTCATGATTGAACAAAGTATTAAAGGCTTACATACTGTAACATATTTTGATGCGCGACTTTATTTAACTAAGCTATATGAAAGAAATTTAGCCAAAAAATCCATCGCTAGAAAAACTTCAAGTTTAAGAAGCTTCTATAAGTGGTTAATGAGAGAGAAAATGGTAACTGATAATCCTTTTGCTCTCGTTTCTTTACCTAAAAAGGAGCAAAAGCTTCCACAATTTTTATACGAGAAAGAAATAACAGCCTTGTTCAATTCAATAAAGGTTGATACTGCATTAGGTAAAAGAGATTTGGCGTTATTGGAAATCTTGTATGCTACTGGCATACGTGTGAGTGAGTGTTGTGGCTTAACGTTAAAGGATATTGATTTTTCTTTGGGGACGATTCTTGTTCATGGAAAAGGAAAAAAAGATCGATATGTACCTTTTGGGAAATATGCTGAAGAAGCTTTGCATATGTATATTAATGATGCAAGAAATGAGCTTTTAAAACATGTTAAACATGATTTTGTCTTTGTGAATTATCGTGGTGAGCCTATCACAACTAGAGGGATTAGGTATATTTTGACTCAATTGATTAATAATGCTTGTAGAGATGGACAATTACATCCTCATATGTTAAGACATAGCTTTGCAACGCATTTATTAAACAATGGTGCAGATTTACGATCCGTTCAGGAATTGTTAGGACACTCCAATATTTCTTCTACACAAATTTACACTCACGTGACGAAAGAACAGCTTCGCAAAGTTTATTTATCTTCACATCCACGAGCATAATGCTTGTTATGAAAGGAGAAAGTAGTATGGGAAACTTCCATGCAACAACAATTTTTGCCGTTCATCATAAAGGAAATTGTGCGATGTCAGGTGATGGGCAAGTAACAATGGGAAATGCAATCGTTATGAAACACACAGCTAGGAAAGTTAGAAGACTTTTTCGAGGAAAAGTTTTAGCTGGATTTGCTGGCTCAGTTGCTGATGCTTTCACATTATTTGAAATGTTTGAAGGTAAACTTGAAGAGTTTAATGGAAATCTTCAAAGAGCAGCTGTAGAATTAGCAAAACAGTGGCGCGGAGATAAAATGTTAAGACAGTTAGAAGCTATGCTAATTGTTATGGATAAAGAAAATATATTACTTGTTTCAGGTACTGGTGAAGTAATTGAACCAGATGATGGTATTTTAGCAATAGGATCTGGGGGAAGTTATGCACTAAGTGCAGGAAGAGCTCTTAAAAGGTATTCAGGAGATTCACTAACAGCTCGTGAAATTGCTGAGGCAGCTCTTCAAATTGCAGGAGAAATATGCGTTTATACTAACTCTAATATTATAATTGAAGAATTATAAAACGAGGAGGATGTTTAAAATGAAAGATAATCGTGCAAACCTTACTCCAAGGCAGATCGTAGAAAAATTAAATCAATATATTGTTGGACAAAATGATGCTAAAAGAGCAGTAGCAATCGCTCTTCGAAATAGATATCGCAGAAGCTTACTTCAAGAAGGAATTCGTGATGAAGTCGTTCCAAAAAACATTCTTATGATTGGACCGACTGGTGTGGGTAAAACAGAAATTGCTCGTAGAATAGCTAAATTAGTAAATGCACCATTTATTAAGGTAGAGGCTACAAAATTTACTGAAGTAGGCTATGTCGGGCGTGATGTTGAATCGATGGTAAGAGATTTAACGGAAACATCCATTAGAATTGTTAAAGAAGAAAAAATTCAAAGCGTTAAAGAAATTGCAGAACAAAATGCAAATAAAAGACTAGTGGATTTGCTCGTTCCCTCAAATAAGAAATCTACTTCATTTAAAAATCCACTAGAAATGTTCTTTGGTGGAAATACTAATGAAGAACAAGAAGATTCTTCTGCTAATGAAGAAGCTAGTCTAGCTGAAAAAAGAAGTGTTATTAAGAAAAAGCTAGCAGCAGGCGAACTTGAAGAAGAAATTGTGACTGTTGAAGTGGAAGAACAGCCACCATCTATGTTTGACATGCTTCAAGGATCTGGTATGGAACAGATGGGGATGAATATGCAGGATGCTTTTAGTTCCTTATTGCCAAAGAAACACAAAAAGAGAAAGCTACCCGTGTCTGAAGCTAGGAAGGTTTTAACAAATGAAGAAGCGGCTAAATTAATTGATATGGATGAAGTAACACAAGATGCTGTAACGAGAACAGAACAAACTGGTATTATCTTCATCGATGAAATTGATAAGATTGCTAGTAAATCCTCAGGTGGATCTTCTGCAGATGTTTCAAGGGAAGGTGTTCAACGTGACATACTCCCGATTGTTGAAGGTTCTACAGTTGTGACAAAGTATGGTCCAGTAAAGACTGATCATATTTTATTTATTGCAGCTGGTGCTTTCCACATGGCGAAACCATCAGATCTTATTCCGGAGCTTCAAGGTAGATTTCCGATTCGTGTAGAACTTCAAAAGCTTACTGTGGAAGACTTCCAACGTATTTTACATGAACCAGATCATGCGTTATTAAAACAATATATTGCTTTATTAGAAACTGAAGGTATACAAATAGAATTTTCAGACGATGCTATTCGTAAGATTGCTGAAGTAGCCTATGATGTTAACCAGAACACTGATAATATTGGTGCAAGAAGATTGCATACCATTTTAGAAAAATTGCTTGAAGATTTATCATTTGAAGCTCCTGATATTACGATGGAGAAAATTCAAATAACCCCTCAATATGTTGAAGGGAAATTGGGTACAATAGCAAAAAATAAAGATTTAAGTCACTTTATTTTATAATTTTATTTTAATGATTACTGAATAAATTTATTGAAATAAGACTAAAATAGCTATTTGAAAGTATTTGAAACAATATTCTTAAAACTTGACATAAAATTAAATATTGCACTATTAGGAGGAACAAATCCATGAATTTACTTGGAAAAACTAGAAAAATTAACGCTATGCTTCAAAGAGCAGCTGGTAAGCCAGTGAACTTTAAGGAGATGGCTGAAAGCTTAAGTGAAGTGATTGATTCTAATGTTTATGTTGTAAGCAGAAGAGGTAAACTTCTTGGTTTAGCAATCAACCAACAAATTGAAAACGAACGTATGAAAAAGATGTTCGAAGATCGTCAATTCCCAGAGAACTATACAAATAGTTTGTTTAACCTACAAGAAACATCTTCAAACTTGAGTGTGGAAAGTGAGTATACAGCTTTCCCAGTTGAGAACAAAGATTTATTTATGAATGGTTTAACGACAATCGTGCCAATTATCGGTGGTGGTGAAAGACTTGGAACATTAATTCTTGCTCGTTTAGAAGAAAAATTCCAAGATGATGATTTAATTCTAGCTGAGTATGGTGCGACAGTAGTAGGTATGGAAATTCTACGTGAAAAAGCGGAAGAAATCGAAGGAGAAGCGAGAAGTAAAGCAGTTGTTCAAATGGCGATTAGTTCGTTATCATATAGCGAATTAGAAGCTATTGAACATATTTTTGAAGAACTAAATGGTCATGAAGGATTATTAGTAGCTTCTAAAATAGCTGATCGAGTTGGAATTACTCGTTCAGTTATCGTAAATGCTTTACGTAAATTAGAAAGTGCTGGCGTAATTGAATCGCGCTCTCTAGGTATGAAAGGAACTTACATTAAAGTATTGAATAGTAAATTCTTAATGGAATTAGAAAAATTAAAGAATAATTAAATGAAAATGAAATGATATATAAAAAACCTCATCAAATTTGATGAGGTTTTTTTTGATTATTTATGATGCTATAGGCCTGTTATGAAGAAATTTCAATAATTAGCATTTATTGATCTGGATTTATAGAACTTTAGAACTATCTTTGTAAAATAAAATTATTTTAGAGATTAAAGATACATATATCATAATTATAAAAATT